>DATBYR010000157.1:0-5284 GCA_036513565.1 Methylocella sp.
AATGGCAAAAGAGGCTACCCGCGTTCGCCGCCGCGAGCGCAAGAACATTGCGTCCGGCGTCGCGCACGTCAATTCGACCTTTAATAATACAATGATTACGATCACCGACGCGCAGGGCAACACGATCTCCTGGTCGTCGGCCGGGACCATGGGATTCAAGGGGTCGCGCAAATCGACGCCTTATGCGGCCCAGATGGCGGCCGAGGACTGCGCCAGAAAGGCGGCCGAACACGGCATGCGGACGCTCGATGTCGAGGTTTCGGGGCCGGGTTCCGGCCGGGAATCGGCGTTGCGGGCCCTTCAAGCCGCGGGCTTCACGGTGACCTCGATCCGCGATGTCACGCCTATTCCGCACAATGGCTGCCGGCCGCCCAAGCGCCGGCGCGTTTAAGAAGGCATTTTCGACACCATTGCGTCAGGCGATTTGCATCAAGGAAGGTCCGGTCGTGATTCAGAAGAATTGGCAGGAGCTTATCAAGCCAAGCAAACTCGAAGTGGTCCCTGGCGACGATCCAAAACGCGTGGCCACGATCGTCGCGGAGCCGCTCGAGCGCGGCTTTGGCCTTACCCTCGGCAATTCGCTGCGCCGCATTCTATTGTCGTCGCTGCAAGGCGCGGCGATTACCTCGGTCCATATCGACGGTGTCTTGCACGAGTTCTCGTCGATCCCCGGCGTGCGCGAGGACGTGACCGACATCGTGCTCAATATCAAGGACATCGCCCTCAAGATGCCGGGCGATGGCCCGAAGCGCATAGTTTTGAAAAAGCAGGGTCCCGGCAAGGTCACCGCCGCCGACATCGGCACGACCGGCGATATTTCGATCCTCAATCCGGAGCTTGTCATTTGTACTCTCGACGAAGGGGCCGAAATCCGGATGGAATTCACGGTCAACACCGGCAAGGGCTATGTCGTGGCCGACCGCAACCGGACGGAGGACGCGCCGATCGGCTTGATCCCGATCGATAGTCTCTACTCGCCGGTCAAGAAAGTAAGCTACCGGATCGAGAATACGCGGGAAGGGCAAATCCTCGATTACGACAAGCTTACCATGCAAGTGGAAACCAACGGATCGCTGTCGCCCGAAGATGCGATCGCTTTCTCGGCGCGTATCCTGCAAGACCAGCTCAATGTTTTCGTCAACTTCGAGGAGCCGCGCCGGGTCGAGGCGACACCGTCGATCCCCGAACTCGCCTTCAACCCGGCGCTCCTCAAAAAGGTCGATGAGCTCGAACTCTCGGTGCGTTCGGCGAATTGCCTGAAGAACGACAATATTGTCTACATCGGGGATCTCATTCAAAAGAGCGAAGCGGAAATGCTCCGCACACCGAATTTCGGGCGCAAATCGCTGAATGAGATCAAGGAAGTGCTGGCCCAGATGGGCCTCCACCTCGGAATGGACGTCACCGGCTGGCCGCCGGACAATATCGATGAACTCGCCAAGCGGTTCGAGGAACATTACTGATCGGATGATTCCCTTCCCTCTCGTCCAAAGCGAGCGGGATGCAAACGGGGGCGGCCGTACCTTGGCACGGCGGCCGCGAAAATAACGGAGAGCGCCATGTATCACGGACACGCCAAGCGCCGCTTCGGCCGCACGCATGAACATCGCAAGGCGATGTTTTCCAATATGTGCCAAGCGCTCATCAAGCACGAGCAGATCGTCACCACGCTGCCGAAGGCAAAGGATTTGCGCCCGATCGTCGAGAAGCTGGTCACGCTCGGCAAGCGCGGCGATCTGCATGCGCGGCGCCAAGCCATCGCTCAAATCAAGGATATCGCGCTCGTCGGCAAACTTTTCGCCGTTCTCGCCCCGCGCTACAAGGACCGGCATGGCGGCTACACGCGGGTGTTAAAGGCTGGCTTTCGCCATGGCGACAACGCGGCGATGGCGGTGATCGAATTCGTGGACCGCGATGTCGACGCCAAGGGCCTGGATTCCGGTCCGGTATTGGCCGGCGAAGAAGAGGCGGTGGCTTAGAGATCGTTCATGGGGACTGGCGTGCGCTCGCGTGGCGCATTGCCGTGACGCGAACCGGTTCTCGCTTAAATCCGATGCAGGGTCAGGTCCGCTGGTTTGGAGCGATCCATGAACATGCGCCCGTTTGGTTTGCTTGCGGCCTTGACCGCTTCGCTCCTGGCGCTGGTTCTGCTTGACGGGTCCGCGAGTGCCGAGCCGCCGCGCCAGACGCCTCAGACGCAAGACGACGTTTTCCTGTCCTTCGCGCCAGTCGTCAAGAAAGCGCAACCCGCCGTCGTCAACGTCTATGCCTCGCGCACCGACAAGCGGCCGCGCAATCCCCTCTTCGACGATCCGATTTTTCGCCATTTCTTCGGCGAGGGCGGCAATTCCAGGCCGGGCGGCCCGACCGCGCGCTCGCTCGGCTCCGGCGTCCTCGTCGATGCCTCGGGCCTCGTCGTCACCAATTATCACGTCATCGAAGGCATGACGGATGTGAAAATCGCGCTCGCCGATAAGCGGGAATTCGATGCCGGGATCGTGCTGCGCGATCAGCGCACCGATCTCGTGGTCTTGCGCTTGAAGGGGGGCGAGAACTTTCCGGTGCTGCAATTGGGCGATTCCGACGCGCTCGAAGTCGGCGACATCGTACTGGCCATTGGCAATCCGTTCGGGGTCGGGCAGACGGTGACCCAGGGAATCGTCTCGGCGCTGGCGCGCACCCAGGTTGGGATATCCGATTACGGATTTTTCATTCAAACCGACGCCGCGATCAACCCGGGCAATTCGGGCGGCGCCCTCGTCGATATGCGGGCAAGGCTCGTCGGCATCAATTCCGCGATCTTTTCGCAAACCGGAAGTTCGATCGGGATCGGTTTCGCAATCCCGGTCAATATGGCGAAAATCGTGATCGCCGCGGCTAAGGGCGGAGGACAAGCGGTGCGGCGCCCCTGGCTCGGCGCGAGCCTGCAGGCCGTGTCCAGGGAAATCGCCGATTCGCTTGGCCTCGACCGGCCGTCCGGCGCGCTTGTCGCCGATCTCTCCGCCGGTGGTCCGGCTGCCGGGGCGGGTTTACGACGCGGCGATCTCATCACCGCCATCGACGGTCAGAGCGTCGACGATCCGGAGGGTCTCGGCTACCGGATGGCCACGAAACCGCTCGGCGGCGCCGCGTCCCTTACCGTGATTCGTAACGGCAAACAGAGCAATGCCTTGATCAAGCTAATTCCGGCCCCGGAAATTCCGAGCCGCGATCCTGTCAAGCTCAACGGCTCCTCCCCCTTCTCCGGGATGACCGTGATCAATCTGTCGCCGGCGGTTTTGGAAGAATTTTCCCTCCATGGCGTGAGCGAGGGCGTCGTCGTCAGCGACGTCGCGGACGGCTCGCGGGCGGCGATGGTCAATTTTCAAAAAGGCGACGTGATCTTGTCGATCAATGACGGCGCGATCGCGACGACGCGGGAACTCGAAGCCGCGGTGAGCAGGCAGCGCAACTATTGGAAATTGACAATCGCGCGCGGCGGCGAGGTCATTACCACCATGATCGGCGGGTGAACAGCGGGGCTCGAAGTCTCTCTCCTTGCCGGAGGCCTCAGTCGATTGTTGCTCCGCCGGTATTTGGAGCAAGCGCAAGCGGTGGTCGGCGTTCCGTCTCCGCGACTCGTAAAATCAGGTTGCGCCGCGAATTAAAAAGGACCCGCGAAGCGGGACCGCCCGGACGGCTTGTCGTCAAACGCGGCCTTTAGCGCCCGCGCTCCAGAGGAATGATCTTTGTCCGTGTGGGTGACAAGAATCGCCGTGATGGTCTCGCCGCGCAACGCCGCGAGCAAGGCGGCGACATGGGTGCAGGTTCCGTTGGGCCGGCATTGCACGCGCCATCCGGCGGACCAGGGGCGAAAGCCGGACGAGTTCGCCCTCTCCGGCCGGCTCCGTAGTGTTCACGCCGTCGCTCATCGCCTCCACCGGCGCCAGGCTGCACGACAATTTGAGTCATCGCCGCCCGTAAATATAGTTAAGCTTCAATCCGCCGGATCAAATGTGGAATGCGCGCCGCCGACAGGAATTGGCCCGCGCGAACCGGGCGCCTTGGGGCAGTCTTTCTAACCGGGTTGCTGTCAAGCGGAGCGACCGCCCGATAGCATCCCTGTAGGTGCGGTGTCAGAACTGTCTCGCCTTATCGGCGTTGTAGGTTGGTTGGAGAGCGGTCACCAACCACTCGTAGCAATAGCTATTGCGAATGGCCTGTTCGAGGGTTAATTTATTCAGGTCGTCAGGGGCAACTCCGAAAGTATATTCAGAGATTGGAGGCATTCCGCTGTGGCGGATGTCCAACACAGTGTGCGACCGCTCATGAATGACTTTGGCGATCCGGACTTCTGCTTTGTTTCCGAAGTAGTTGATGGCTAAATGTATCATCGGATCATTATGATCATCCGACACCCAGGCGGCGCGAAGACCGGTTTCCTTCTCGCACTTGAATGTCAACTTTTCGTCCAGGCTTTGCCGCAGCCGCAGGAAGTTATGCTGTAGCCGAGCAAAGACCGAGGTGCCGGCCTCAAGATGGAAGATGTTCCCAAGTTTCTGCCTCGCGTCCAGGTCGCCTGGGTTGGCCAGCCTGCGGTTCACGATGTCGAGCCACTTCTGCGCTTCTATAATGTCGCGATCGATGATGACCCGATTGTGAGGGTTGCAGCCGATATAGTTTGACGCGAACCCGTCGTTCAGGTGCATCAAGGTTCGTCCGTCGGGTTCCACTCTGCCGTCGGGGTGCCTCATGAAACGACTCTGGAACTCTCGAATCGCATCGACCGTCTGGGCGTTAGGGACTCCGGTGACAAGGAGCGGTGTCGCAATCGGCGGCCAGACGTTCTGAAGGAGCCTCTGCACCACGCGGACGTCGTCCGCCCGGTTCGTAGCACCAGGTGCGCCAACCGTGGCGCTGATCGTGACCTCGGCCATGCGCGACCTCGAATGCGAGTAGTAGCGTACCCGACATTCCCCGGATACCCAGGGTCGTTCAGCCGAAGGTTAGCCATTCTGCCCAAATCCGCAACGGAAATCGCATGTTCGGCAACAAAAATCGCATGTCGTCAGGACCGTAGGCGGCCGAAGCGGCGGATTGCCGGCCGGGCAGCGCCGGAAAGGCGGCTTCGGTTGCGCGGCGAAAGCGCAGTCAACGGCTGGCGAGCCGCGCAATGGCAAAGGCGGCGGCGGCGGCAAGAGAACCGACGATCGCCGTCTGCAAGGCGCTCCGGACCGGCGCGACGCCGGTCAATTGGCCCTTGACGCCGCCAAAGATCAGGAGGGCAGCAAGGGTCAGCGCGATC
>DATBYR010000158.1:0-7985 GCA_036513565.1 Methylocella sp.
GCGGTCATCGGCAAGGCTTTGCGCCCGCTGAGCGAAGGTCAGGAATTGATTCCGATTTTAATTGCATTGCAGTAATGCGTTAAGGAGAGCGACTCATGCCTATTGTAACTTCAACTAGCCCACGGTTATCTGCCTTCCTAAGTGGCGGGGGCGTATTAAGCGCCGATGGAACCAATGTCGGTTGCCATGGCAACGTCGATGGCGTCGAGCCCAATGAGAAGGCGATTATTGCGCATGTCCGGGTCTTTCTTCTCGTTTGGGGCAAGTTCTACGATGATCACCCGGACGCTCTCGACTATGGCTACAAACTGTGTCGCGATCTTGTTACTGGACCATTTCTCAATGGACTGGCGCAGTACGGGGTCGGTCGCGGAAGTATTGTTGGTTCAGGCCGAATTGTTGATAATAAGCCGCCGGCAACGTTAAATGAGGACGAAGCGAGAGATTGGCTTAAGGCACAAATAAAAACGCTTCCAATTCAGCCAACAGTCGATGAAACTTCCCTCCTGTATGTGCTACTACTTCCTCCTGCGACAAAGCCAACAATTTCAACCGGAAAGGACGATTTTTGTGGCTATCATCAATCGGCAAAGATTCATGACAACTCGCAGAACAAAGATCTGTTCTGGGCACTAATCCGAACTGACAAGGCCGATCAAAGCTCAGGTAAGGCCCTGATCAATAGCGTAAGCGATTGTGTGTCGCACGAGATCGCTGAGGCACTCACAAGCCGCGATGGACGAGGTTACCACAAAGGCAATTGTGAGATTGGCGATCTATGCGAGCAGACCGGCGGCTTCGAATATCGAGGTTGGCACGTGGAACAATACTGGTCACAGTGGGATCATACCTGCATAAATGGTGACCTGCCTGTCAGCCTCAAGCGTTTTCTACAAGCCTCAAATCATCCGATCGGCGCAGGGCTCCGTACACTGAGTAGATCTTCTATAAACGTCGAGTACATCGCATCTCAGTTTCGGTAATTCACACCTACCGAGAGTTGGTGATCCGGTCCGACCGGGAGGCGGGCATGCCCTTGTGGAGGCCCCTTCAGGCCTCAGAATGGGATGGCACTCCCGCGACCCTCACGCCAACCCGAGGCGGGGTGTGGGAATCTCCGTTCACGGCACCATTGAGGCGCTTCGCGCAGCGCGAGAAGGCGGTCATGACCGACGTCGTCCGCGAACGCGTGGACGTTCGCCGGCTGATGAATGTCATCGAACCCGGGAGCGAGCTTCTTGTCGAAATGGCTGGAAAAAAGCCCGCGAACGTCGTATCCTCGGCCATGGCGAGGCAAGCTAGCGTGGATATGCCAAGGCACTGGCTAAGCTTGTCGTGATTGTGAATAGTTGCATTGGCATAGTTGCATTGGCCAAGAAACGCGAACATGAGTCCAATTGCTGTTGAAGACTTCGCAAAATATTTAGCGAACAAAAATTGTCTGCTTTCGGACACGGAATTTGCCTCCGCATCCTCTAGCGCGTCCACCGCGGAACGATCTCTTCGCAAACTTTGGGAGTCGACCGAGCTCACCGCAAATGGATTTGCCGATGAAGTCGCCCAATTTTATGGCTTGAAGCGGCTCACCTTGCCCCAGCTCGTTGCCGCGCCGGCTTTGACCGGACGCTTTTCGCCGCGCTTCTTGCGCGACACGGCGGTGTTCCCCTTCGAAATGCCGAAAGGTCAATACAAGCTTGCCGTCGCCGACCCGAGCGACGTCGCCGCCGTCCGTGCCGCCGAAATCGTCCTTGGCGCACCGGTTTCGGTCGAGATCGCCTCCTTCGAGGATATCGCGACTGTTCTCGGCGAGCAGCTTGGCGGCGAGGAAACAGCGGCTGGGGACGGTGGGGCCGCGAGCGCCCGCGCCGAGGACGACATTGAAAGTCTACGCGATCTGGCGAGCGGCGCCCCGGTGGTGCGCGCGGTCAACGACTTGCTCGAAAAAGCCCTGGAGCTTCGGGCCAGCGATATCCACATCGAACCGTTCCGGAACGGCCTCGTGGTGCGCATGCGGGTCGATGGTTTGCTCCGCGCCGTGGCCGCCCCTGCCAATGCCTTGCCGCAAGCCCTGATCTCCCGGATCAAGATTCTGGCCGGCCTCAACATCGCCGAACGGCGCCTGCCGCAAGATGGCGCGGCAAGGCAGAAGGTCGCACGCTCGGAAATCGATATTCGCGTTGCCACGATGCCAGCCCAGCATGGCGAATCGGCGGTCATCCGCCTGTTGCCGCGCGATCGTGGTTTGCTCGACGTCGCGAAACTCGGCTTGTCGATCGCCGATGAGAGAATCGTGCGCCGGCTGCTTTCGCTCCCGCATGGCTTGATCGTCGTGACGGGGCCGACCGGCAGCGGCAAGACGACGACCCTTGCGACCATGCTTTCGATTCTCAACGACCCGACGCGCAAGATTCTCACGATCGAGGATCCGGTCGAATATGAGATCCAGGGCGTGAATCAGTCGCAGGTGAAACCCGCGATCGGTCTTACTTTCGCCACCGCGATGCGCGCCTTCGTCCGGCAAGATCCAGATGTCATCATGGTGGGCGAGGTGCGCGATGCCGAGACCGCGAGCATCGCCGTGCATGCCGCGCTCACCGGCCATCTCGTGCTGACCACGCTTCACACGGAAAATGCCGCGGCGGCGGTTCCGCGCCTGCTCGATCTTGGCGTCGAGGGCTTCTTGCTCAAATCGACGTTGCGGGCGGTGATCGCGCAACGGCTGGTTCGCATCCTTTGCGATCGGTGCAAGCGTAAACGCATTCTCACGTCCGGCGATCTTGCCGCCGATCCCCGCTTGGACGCACTTGGGTTGCGGTCCGGGGATTGCGTTCACGAACCGGCCGGCTGCGAGCGCTGCGGCGGCGCCGGCTATCGCGGCCGCAACGGGGTATTCGAGGCGCTTGAATTGAAGGACGAGGTGTACGAACTTGTCGGACCGCACGCCGATGCGCGCGCGATCGATCTCGCCGCAAGACACTCCGGTATGACGACCATGGTCGAGGACGCTGTCGCGAAATGCCGCGCCGGCGTCACCTCCGCCGCCGAAGTCCTTCGCGTCACGACCGTGCGGTGAGCCATGACGAGTTTCCGCTACCGGGCCCTGACCCCTAAGGGCGAAGTGGTGAACGGGTCGATCGCGGCTTCCACGGCCGCGGAGGTCGCCGAGCGCGTCGAATATCTCGGCCTCATTCCGATCGAAACCGTCCGCGATGATGGCGCGCGGACCGGCACACGCTGGGACTTCAAATTCCTGTCGCGTCCGCGTCCCGAGGACGTGACGATTTTCACCGGCGATCTTGCGCTTCTTTTGCAAACTGGCGCCCGCATCAACGATGCCCTCGAATTGTTATCGGACGATACGGACATCGGCCGATTGCGGCCGACGGTTGCCAAGATCACCGCGGCCATTCTCGCAGGCGAAAGTTTCGCCGATGCGCTGGCCCGCCACCCGGCTTTATTTTCACCTATGTATGTCGTGCTCGCGCGGGTTGGCGAGGCTTCCGGTACGCTGGTCAGCATCCTAGAGGTGCTCGGTGCCGAGCGGGTCCGGGCCGAGGCACTGCGCCGGCGCTTCGGCGACGCCTTGCGTTATCCCGCCTTCGTCTTGGTGGCGGCAAGCGCCGTGCTTCTCTTTTTCCTGACTTTCGTGCTGCCGCAATTTGGCGCGGTACTGCGCGACTTCAATGCCAAGCTCGACCCGATCGTGCTCGCCTTCCTTGCTCTTTCGGATTTCCTGCGTGCCCACACTGCGGCGCTCGCGGCGGCGCTCATCGTTCTTATCGGCGGCGGCTGGTTTTCGTTGCGCCGTCCCAAGGTGCGCGGCAGGATCATGGAAGCGCTCGCGCATTTGCCTTTCATCCGCCGGGTTATGGATTTTCATCGAACCTCCATCTTTTGCCGCAACCTCGGTGTCCTCCTCGCGAGCGGGGTCCCGCTGACGGCGACGCTACGAATCCTCGCGGATTTGATGGCAACGACGGGACACTCCGCCGCCTGGAGCAGGACCGTCGATCTCGTCCGCCACGGCGGCAAGCTTTCCGACGCGCTCGCCAAGACTGGGGTGATTCCGCCGATGGCCATTCGGACCTTGCGGCTCGGCGAAGAGTCGGGTCAACTGCCCATGCTCGCGCAACGCATCGCGGAGTTTTACGAAGCCAAGCTTCAACGCAGCCTCGATCGGCTGGTCGGGATCGCCGGCCCCCTGGCGATCGTCTGCATCAGCATCATTGTCGGCGGCCTGATCGTTTCGGTCATGACCGCTCTTATGTCGGTGAGCCAAGTCGTCGGATGAATAAGGATTGATTGCCATGAATATTTGCAACATGTGGCCGCACGGTATCCGGCGGCCGGAGCGAAGCTTGCAACGCGGTTGGCGTGAAGCTGAAAATGCCGGCACCTCCGGTACCAGGCACCAAGACGGCTTTACCTTGATCGAAATCCTGGTCGTGATCACGATCATCGGCCTGATCATGAGCCTTGTCGGCCCGCGGGTCTTGAATTACCTCAGCGAGTCCAAGGTGAAGGCCGCAACCATCCAGATCCAGAGCTTCGATAGTGCGCTCGATCTTTTCTATCTCGATCTCGGACGCTATCCTACGACCAGCGAAGGCCTTGCCGCCTTGGTGCAACGTCCGGGGGGTATAACCGGATGGAATGGCCCCTATTTGAGGAACGGCTCTGTCCCGAATGATCCTTGGGGGCATCCCTATATCTACCGTTCACCCGGCGAAAATGGCCGCCCCCATGACATCTCCTCACTCGGATCGTCCGGTAAGGAAGGCGGGACCGGCACGGCGGTCGCCATCAAGAGCTGGGAGCGACGATGAGGCCGCGCCGGGGCGAGAGCGGTTTTACCTTGCTCGAGACGGTTTGTGTCCTCGCCGTCATCGCCATGCTCGCGGCCATCGCCCTGCCGGCGTTTTCGCGTGGAACCTCGCGGACAGAGCTCGAAGCCTACGCGCTGGAGACAGCGGCCTTGCTCAAGGCCGATCGGAACGCGGCCATCCGGGGCGGCATCGCCGTCGTGACGAAACTTAGCGCGATTTCCCGGACGATCCGTTCCGGTGCGAGCGGAGATTTGGTGCAATTGCCGCAAGATGTCGGGTTTAATGCGGTTCTTGCGAGGCAATGCGGCCAGCAAGCCGCGGGGACAACAATCCAGTTCGGTCCATCTGGAATGTCCTGCGGCGGCACAATTTTCCTCTCGCGGCTTGGGACAACCCTCGAAGTCCGCATCAATTGGCTGACGGGAGGGGTCGAAATTGCTCGAAGCAATGCCTTTTGAGCGCCCCAATGAGGGCCTCGGTGCCAGCGCGGGGTTCACCCTCATCGAGGCCCTGGTTGCGCTCGCCGTCGCGTTCGTCTCCTTGGCTGCCATCGGCTCACTCATGGCGGGAAATATTCGCGGTTCCGGAAGGATTGAGCAGCATCTCGGGCTCGTCGAAACCCTGCGGGCGGTCGAGACCGAGAAGCTGCCCGATCGAGCGAGCCTTTCGACCGGAACGCTCTCCGGCGAAATGCACGGCCAAGCTTGGTCTGTCGATAGCGCGCCTTTTCCGAGCGATTTCGTTAACCCGCGCGCCCCATTGTGGACACCCCAACTAATTGTCATCAAGGTACTATCGCCGTCCGAAGCGGTGCTTCAACTCGCGACCGTCCGCCTCGTCAAAAGGACCGGCGAGCCATGAAACACCGGCGCGTTTCCGCCCCCCGCGCCGGCTCCGAGGAGAGTGGGTTCACCCTTCTCGAAGCTCTTATCGCGGTCGCCCTGATGAGCATGCTCCTCGCGATCCTTGCGACGGTCACGGCGCAGTGGATGCCGAACTGGAAGGCGGGCTTTGACCGCGTGCAGACGGCCGATCTGCTCGGTCTCGGCCTCGACCGGATCGTTGCCGATCTTGCCGCGGCGGAATTCGTGTCGTCGGGCGCCGAGAACCCGCGGCTCCTCTTCGAAGGGACGGCAACGTCGGTGATCTTCGTGCGCTCCGCGATTGGACCAAATGCATCGGCTGGGCTCGAAATTGTGCACCTTAGTGAAACGGACGACGCGCGGGGCCGCGTGCTGGTCCGTGAACGGGCCCCGTTTGCGCTGGCCATAGCCGGGGCCGTCGACGCCAGCGAGCTTGAGTTCACCAATCCGGTCGTGCTGGTGCGGCCACCGTTTCGCGTTTCGTTCGCCTTCAAGGGCCGCGACGGCATCCCAAACGAAACCTGGCACGATGTTAGGCAATTGCCAAATGCGGTCCGCGTGACTGTTCGCAATGACATGACAGACCAGGTCTTGCCGGTTTCGACCGAGGCCTTGCTCAACGTGAACGCACCGGCCGAATGCGTGCGGAGCGGGGTAACTACTTGCGGCGGAACGGCGATCCCAAACGGACCCGGGACGACACAGCCCGGGCCGGGACCGCCGCCCCAGTAAGCCGCTCCACCCCAAGCAAACCCCACGGGGTGCCGGCGGATGTTGAGAAAATGCGACAAAACGAAACTCAAGGACTTTGCATAAGGGCGCCGAAACCTGAAAGTGTTGCCGGCACGGACGGCTTTATTATCGTCGCGGTACTCTGGATTCTCGCCGCCCTGGCGATGCTTGCCGCCGTCTACGCGGATTTTGTCGCCAAAACAGCAGTGGCCGCGCGTGTTTACGACTCTAGGCTTCAGAGCGAAGCTCTGATTGCCGCTGGGCTCGAACTCACCGCCTACCGGTTGCTTGGGTACGACGACGCTTCGCGCCAAACTTCCGGCGCCTTCGACTTCCAACTGGGACTATCCCATGTTGGCGTGGAGTTTCGTTCCGAGGGGGCGCGAATTGACCTCAACTTGGCACCCAAGGAACTGCTATCCGGCTTGTGCAGGGTGCTCGGTGCGAAGCCCGAGGAAGCGGACTCCTATGCGGATCGCATCGTTGCCTGGCGGACAAAACCGGGGCCGGGCAATCAAAACCCGGAAGCCGAGGCGTACAAATCCGCCGGCTTAAACTACGGGCCGCGGCAGGCCCCGTTTCAAAACGTCGCGGAATTGCGGCTTGTGCGGGACCTGCCGGCGGTGCTCGTGGAGAGCGCTCTCCCGTTTGTGACGGTTTTCAACGGCCAGGCGGGGATCGATGTCACCGTGGCGGCGCCCCAGGTTGTTAGGGCCTTGCCCGGCATCAACCCAAACCTGGTCGATGAGATTATCACGCGCGGCGCACAAAATCCGCAGGCGGTTTTGCCTCTGCTTGGCGCGGCGGGTCCCAGCGTCGCGGTTGGCGGGCGCAAGGCGGCACGGGCCCTCGTTCACATCACACTTGACACTGGCCGCCAGGTGAATGCCGATGCCGTCCTCCTCATTACCGAGAACAATAGCGCAGAGCCCTATCGCGTCCTAGCCTGGCACGACGATTTTGACGGCCCCGTCTGAATTCGGGCCGAGAACGGAGATTGCATGAACTCCTATCGCGCAGTTGTCGAAGCGTCGTCCCGCTGGATCGACAGTGTCGCAACGACGATCGTCGAGGGCCGCGAATCATTGCGCTCAAGGCGTCTCTACCGGCTCGTCGAACAGCAGGACGGCGCTTTCGTGCTGCAAGGGTCCTCGCAATGGGAAGATTCGGACTCGGCTGGGAAGCCCCTCCACATCGTCAACGGGCAAATCGATGCCTCCGTTTCGGCCAAACTGGCAGAAATATTGCGCGGCGCCCAAGTCGAACTCGTGCTGCGGCCCAATCATTTCATGTTCCGGCTGCTCGAATTACCGCGCCGTGCCTCGGATTTTCTCGAAGGAATTATCCGCGCCCAGATCGACCGCCTGACGCCGTGGAGTGCCGCCGATGCGGCCTTTGGTTGGTATCCTTCGACCGAAACCGGCAACGACCGGATGGCCGTCACAATCGCCGCGACGGCGCGGACGCTGATCGCGCCGTTCATAAGCGCGATCGCTGGTCTCGGCGCCGACACGATCGTTGTATCGGCGGCATTGCAACAACCCCGGCCGGATATCGCGGCCAT
>DATBYR010000159.1:0-5368 GCA_036513565.1 Methylocella sp.
ATAGGTCACTTCGACGAGGCGCTGCGCCCTGCGGGGAACCTCTCCGACAAGATACATGCGGCTCGAATCGCCGTGCCAGTCATCGAGGATCAAGGTCACGTCGATATTGACGATATCGCCTTCCTTGAGCGGTTTGCCGTCGGGTATTCCGTGGCAAACCACATGGTTGATCGAGGTGCAGATCGATTTGCGGTAACCGCGATAGTCGAGCGGCGCCGGGTAGGCGTCATGCGCCATCGCGAAATCGAAGACGAGCCTGTCGAGAGCCTCGGTGGTGGTGCCGGGCCGCACATGTCTGGTCAAAAGGTCGAGCGCTTCGGCGGCAAGCTGTCCAGCCCGGCGCATTCCGGCGAACGCCTCCGGCCCATGCAATTTGATTTGGCCGGCCTTGCGGCCCGCGACGTCCACGGAGCTTACAAACGTCATCGTTTCCGGTCTCGCGCGGCTTCTCGCCTGGCTTATCGGGTTACCGTCAATTTAAGCCATTGCCGCGCCGAGGCAAGGTTCGGTGCCGAGCGGCCCCAAGATAGATGCGGCGCCGCCAAGGGAATCGCAAGGGAACCGGATGAAGGACTCGTTCCGCAGGAGGCTTGCGAGGATTCGCCCCGCGCCAGATTTCGATCATGTTCCGACCGTCAACTTGGCCGGCTCGGAGCTGACGGATCGCGACCTGAACCAGGAAATCGGGATCGTTGTCCCCGGTAGAAAGAATGTTGCGGCTGAGCGGTTGCGCCAAGGAGAACACGTCGAGGCAATGCTCTCTGCCGGGTCATCGACTCCTGTGAAGGTGCAGCTCGAAGCAGGTCCCGAAATCTACTTCGAGGAGGGGAGTTGCTCGTGCCTCCAATCCTTCGATCCGATTGACGAAGAGGCGAAACGGTGATCTCGACGCTTCCGAATCGGAGGTTGAGTCGAGCCGCGAAATGGCATGGGCGCCGACGCTCGACGCGACGCTCGTGAGGTTGAGTTACGAATTAGGGGAACCATCCCGACGCCTACAATCAGATGGATGTGCGACAACATGTAGGAGGAAAAAATGACTGACAACGAGCATCATTACTGTGTCTGCATGACGCCCGCGGACTTGAGCCCTGAGGATCAGAAACGGCTCCAAAGTCACAGGGCCGCCCTGTTAAAGGCGGCAAGATGGAGCAATGGAGACATCATCACTGTCAAGTTCCTTGAAGGGCCGCCGCAACTGCAAAATCGGGTGCAAGAGGTGGCGGAGGAGTGGACCGCACCGGGAATGGCAAACCTCACACTCGATTTTCGCGACGATGGGCCGGCCGACATCCGCATTGCATTCCAGCAAGGGAATGGGTCGTGGTCCTATCTCGGGACGATGTGCCGGCAATTGCAGGAGCCTCGCCCGACGATGAATTATGGCTGGCTTACGGACAACTCTCCCGACGACGAGGTGCGGCGGGTGGTTCTACATGAGTTTGGCCACGCGTTGGGCCTAATTCATGAGCATCAGAATCCACAGGGAGGCATTCAATGGAAAATTGCCGCCGTGACCAAAGATCTGTCGGGGCCGCCGAACAACTGGAACGATGCGACGATCCAGAATAACATCTTCAAAAAATACCCCCTACCGACGTCATTGCAACTGACGTCGATAAGGAGTCGATAATGATGTACCCAATTCCAAAGGCTTGGACGCTCGACGGTTTCTCAGCGGGCTGGAATTGCCGAGCTGTCCACGAACGACAAGGAATTGATCGCATCCGTCTATCCAAGATGAATATCAACGAGCCGATCTATGAGCCAGGACGACTTCGCCATTGTTGTCGGCATCTCGCGCTATCCCTCTCTCGGCGAGCCGCCGAACGAAGCGCTGGATCTCAGGGGGCCTGAGAACGACACGGACGCAGTGGTAGAATGGCTAAAGAATTCTTCGGGCGGCAGCATGCCCGATGCGAATATCAAGACGATAAAGTCGGCTCAATTGGCATCCTCGGCTGCAACCGCCGGCGCGGGTCCAACACGGGATCAGATCGAAGACCACTTTTTGTGGCTCCACCACCTCGCACTAAAAAACAAAGAGTCCGGTCGGGGCATGACGGTGGGCCGGCGCCTTTATGTCTACATGTCTGGCCACGGCTTCTCCCCGCGGCCCAGTCGCGGATGCCTTTTCACGGCGAATGCGACGATGGATTTTGGCGCGAATGTCTATCCTTCGGCTTGGTTAGATTGGTTTCGGGACTCGGGATATTTTTCGGAGTTTGTCCTTTGGCTGGATTGCTGCATGAATCGCGTCGGCACGATCCCTCCTTCAGAGGTCCAACTTGCCCCAAAAACATCCCCTGAAGCCGCGGGGCGACATTTATCGCTTTCGCCGCTCAACGGCCCCTTAAGGCTGTCGAGCTCGCCATCCCTGAAGACGCGGGTAAGGTCCACGGTGTCTTCACGTGGGCGCTCCTTGAGGGTCTGCGGGGAGCCGCCGTTAATGAGTTCGGAGTAATTACCGGGCACAGCCTTGGCGATTGGCTCCGCAATGCCCAGAAAGGACGGATGACTTCGAATGATCTAAGTGACCGCGACGTTGCCAAAGAGCCTGAGGTAGTGAAGGAGGATCCCGGTATCATCTTTGCGCGTGGCCTACCGGCGAAAGAATATCCCGTGACCCTTTTATTTCCAGGTGCGGCTAACGGAGCCGAAGCGCGTTTGTGGTGCGGACGTCCGCCAAGAGTGAGTTCGCCTTTCAAGGTTGCCGGCGCGCCAAATGAACTTCGGCTCAGGCCCGGCCTTTATGTCGTAGACGTGCCGAGCGCGGGGTTGCGGCAGGGCTTCGAGGTTACAAGCTCGACCAGTTTAACCATTTCAGAGCAGGGCGCTCCGGTGAAGGCGGGCAAAGAAGGCGACTTCTTCGATCTCGACATCTCACCAGGCGATCCCGGCGCCGAAAACTTCATTCTCGACGACCGATTTGGCCTCATTGACAGAAATCCTGGGTTCCTTCGCCCCCGCTTACCATTCGGCATCTACAAGGTGAAGACGCGCGTCGGGCGGAGTGTCAAGGAGACGATCATCCTCCTCGATCGAGACCGGCCGCCGCTCGGGACGTTCACGGCGCAAATCGCTTCGGCCGCCCCGCTTCCTTCAGCCCTCACGACCCATGAATATCATGAGGACGTCGCCATTGCGGCAACGGCAACCGCGCATATAACTGTCGGGGACCAGGCAAATGCGACAGCAGGTCTGTCCGTGATGGCCCGCGTTTGGTCCCCCGAGGATGACGACTCGCCTGATGCGCGGCCGTGGGAGGGCGTCATTGTGGTCAATGCTCGGTCGAAGGTGATCGCCAACCTGGAGCGCGATGGCATCCGAAAGACTCTGGCGGACCTTAAATCCGAAGGTCATTCCTCCAAAGATGCGGACCCCTATGGCATTTGCTCACTCTCTGTTCCGCCCGGCGCCTATTTCCTGCGTCAGCGCTTGCACGATGCGTTCACGATCGAACAGAGTTTGGTGGTCCCAGTGAACTGGCGGATCGACGCTTATACGATGCGGGCCCCGGAAAGCCCTGATAGCAACAGCGCAGGGGCCCGGCCCCACAGGTCCATCCTTTTGCGCCGCCTCGGAGGGCGCGAGCGGGAAGGTGAAGACAAGCTACTCGAAACCGCCCGTATTTCCTTAGCTGACGAACGACGAGTGATGAGTGAACAGCTGGAGGAGTTATTGCTGCGTAAGTTTGACAATCCTATCGCAGGCATCATTGGCGCCCATCTCCTGCTGATCGAAAATGAGCGAGTCCCAGGGCGTGATCTAAGACTGATGAATGAGGTTGTGACCAACCTGCGCGGGATTGTCGGACCCGAGCATCCCGACGTAGAAGCGCTCTCGCTCGAATGCCCGAACAAGGATTTGCATCGCGTCAGCGCCGTGCAGGTGCCGCCAATGTTCCAGCGCAGTTGGAAACTTCTGGTCCGTGCCAGCAAGAACAGGCGCAATCTGGTGCCGCGTGCCTTGTGGCGGCGCGTCCAGACGCAAATTGTGCTTCCGCCTTACTTCGTTTGGAGGATTGATGAAAATGCCAAGGCGGCTTACCGGCGCGAACGTTCTGTCGCTATCTGGGGCGACGGCTCTCAGACGGGGCGGCGCGAGCAGCCATCAGCGGCTGCGGCTATAACCCTGCCAGCCGGGGCGGCGTCCGTGGTCGCCGAACACCCGTCCCCGGAAAGAATGGCGCTCGCGCGTCTACGTGCGATCGAACTGCAGGTCCCGGCATCCGCTGTCAGGGAGCTGTGGAACGACTATGTTGGCAATTAGGGAGGCTGATACACGATCGAATCTCAACAATTTGACGCGACGGTCAATTCCGCAGGGCTCTTTCTGGGATCGCTTTTGCTGATCTCGTTCCAACGATTTGAGGGACCTGCAAATGGCGTGGTTGCTAGCGCTCCGTCAAGTCTTGGCGCGTTACCCATTGGCCGAGCGCAGAACGGAGAATTGCTCGTGCCCCTCGCCGACGACGAGGCGTTCTGGATTGGCCTGACTCGATGCGATCCATCAATCGAGGTCTCCCTGGCCCTCCGAGTTGATATAGATGGCCACCGCGGAGTGGATGCCTTCACTGGCGAGACGTGGAATGCACGCGAGCCGTTTGCCGTACTCGTGCCCCCCGTGAGGGAAATCGATGGCATCCGGAGAACCGACGATTCGCGGTGGGTATTTGCGCGGGCGTCCGGCGCCGTTTCGGCGCCGAAATGCCGGGCGCTCGGGTTTGCCGCATTGTCCGGACGCCGTGCGCCGAATGACATTTCAGATTTCCTTGGCCAGCGGGCCCCAAACCGAATCGGGGCTGCCGCCACCGTTAGGCTGGTTGACCACGCTGAATTTCAGCACCGCACGCATCTTGCGCCGCCTTCACCACTGGATCCAAACATGGGCTACAAGGGATGGCGTCTCCCTTAAAAAATACTTTCATTGCGGCGTGAGGCCGCTGCGCCGCGCGTGCAACAGGGCGATCCCGCCTGCCGGCGCGCCGGGGTGGAATCGGACTGCTTGTGTTTCAACACTTGGATTCAGGCGGATTGAGCCGGATGTGCAACTCGCGCAATTGCTTCGGCGTCACCGTAGAAGGCGCGCCCATGAGCAGATCCTCGGCGCGCTGGTTCATCGGAAAAAGCACGACCTCGCGCAAATTGTCCTCGCCCGCGAGCAGCATGACGATGCGGTCGAGGCCCGGCGCGATCCCGCCGTGCGGCGGCGCGCCATATTGGAAAGCGCGATACATGCCGCCGAATTTTTCGAGCAGCGTATCCTCGCCATAGCCGGCGAGTGCGAAGGCCTTCTTCATGATGTCCGGCCGATGGTTTCTTATCGCGCCGGAGGAAAGCTCGACGCCGTTGCAGACGATGTCATA
>DATBYR010000160.1:0-3749 GCA_036513565.1 Methylocella sp.
GTCCGGGGCCGCTGCATCGATGGCGGGCGTCCGGCGCGCCATTGGACCGCGGTCAAGCTCGAGATCGCTAGGCGGCAAGGGATTGCGATCGGCCTCGTTGGCGCCGACATGCGCGGATAAAATTTACGCTCGGGAACACGCCGCACCAAGACCTGCGAGCGCAGGCGGCGTCTCAAGCGCCTCCCGAGCGCATGCCCCGTCCCGATGGCATGACTCCATGTGACCGAATATCGTTCGAGTTTCCAGCCAGCGAAGCCCCACGGCCGCATCCACCGGTGCGGTGAAACCGGCTTCTTTTCACGCCCATCGTGCGCGTGCATAGCTGCAAAGCTAAACACCCCGAACTTGTTATCCCTTGCCTTCGCGATGCGAAGGCAAATCAGGCCCGGGGAACTCCGCCGTAGCCGGCAAGCGACCGAAATTCCTCGATGGAAGCCTTGCCGCGGAGGCGCCGAGCCATGGCGTCCAAGCCGTCTGAGCGAAGCGCATCCAGAATAGAAACGGATTTGTCGCCTCCAGGAAACGGCCAAATGCCTCGAAGGAAGGCGCCGCTTGCAGGCTGATTGTAATGCGTTCGGCGTCCCCGGCGGGTGAACGGCTGTGAACAATCGCGATGTCGAGATTTGGCAGCCGCGCAGCCGCCTTGGTTTCGTCGAAAAAGCCTTGTGGCATTTCTCTTTCCATTTCATTCAACCAGGGAGTGGGGAATCGGCGCCGCGAACGCCAGCAGTGCAAGTTGGGCGGCCAAGATACCAGCCGTATCTACTGCAGGCCATACGCCGCCGTCTAGGGCATGCTTTGCGAAAACAAACCAGTTGCGCGAAAAAATTCGAGCGAAGGCAACGACTATTGGTGCGCGATCTCATTCACAAATCGGATCATGCCCTATCCCCCTGGGCTAGGGGGCGTCAGGTCCCAGTCGGATGGCTGGCCCTCGGGAACGAAGGCGCCGTCGTCGCGCAAGGAGCCGCGCACCGGCTCCGGCGGGACCGGCGCATAGGCGCGCGCGGAGGGCACCCGCGCGGCGGCGGCGAAATAGGCGTCCGGTATGCGCGCGGGCGGCGCCGGGCCGGGTCCCACGTGCGACGCTAGCGTGTCACTGGGGGGGCGTCTCGCCTGAGCTATATCCACTTCCTCGTCGATTTCCGGCGGATTGGGTAGGCCATCGCGTGGCGGCTCGGGAGTCGTGCTTGGCCAAAGTAGAGGCCGGCAGATCCGCCGCGGGCCGGCCGATGTGTTGCCGTGCAGAGCGAGATCGACATGGATATGATTATAGTGAAAGAAATTGGCGCCGGGGCCAAGCACCGTTGTGAATTGGCCGCAAGCGCCGGCATGAACGTCTTGCAGGAAAGCCCGCGTTTGATCGTCGCCCCGGGTCCAATCGCGGACGATCGAAATCTCGCGCCCGTCCCCGAGACGAAAACCGCCAATGTCAAAGGCATTGCCAAAAGCATGTTCGGAAATGCGGCCGCCCGGTTGATTGTTCATCGTCCGGCAGCTGTAGGCGCCCATCGAATCGATTTCGGTGACCTCCTGACCGAAACGCGCCCGCGCGGCCGGCTGCACGATCTCGCCGAGCCACGCATTGAGCGCGGCGATCATCGGGCAGTCGAGCGTATACACCGAGTTGAAGCGTACCGCGCCATCGAGCAAAGCGCTCACCTTGAAGGGCCGGGTCAGGCCGCAAATACCAGGGCCGTCGATTTCGCGGGCCGGCTGAACATAGGCCGAGACGTGGATGAGTTTTTGGGCGAGACAGGCGGCTTCCGCCGCGCCGCGCCACGCCGGCCGGCGCGGCCTCTCGTAATTCGAGCAGCCGGCCAGCGCCAGCATCGAGGCCGCGGCAACGGCAAATGGCAGAACGCGACGCGCCATTGGCAAGACATGCGCGCAATATCTTAATCGGCGCTAAAGCATCGCGGTTAATGGATTTGAAACCACGCCGCGCAACGAGGCGAAGGTCATGCCGACAATCGAAGTAACGCCGGAGATCGCGATTGATCAGTCCGAACTCGCCTTTTCCTTTGCCCGCGCGGGCGGCCCCGGCGGACAAAATGTCAACAAGGTGGAAACCGCCGTGCAATTGCGCTTCGACGTTACTCATTCGCCCTCTCTCGACGATGCATTGAAACGGCGTCTTAAGCGGCTCGCGGGCACAAGGCTCACCAAGGAAGGCGTGCTGGTGATCTTCGCGCGGACGCACCGTTCGCAGGAGCGGAACCGCCAGGACGCGCTCGCGCGATTACTTCGCTTGATCGCGGCGGCGGCGGAAAAGGCGGAATTTCGCGTCAAAACCCGTCCGGGCCTCGCGGCCCGCGAACGCCGCATCGAAACCAAGGTCCGTCGCGGCGAAACAAAGCGCCTCAGAAATTTTCCGGTCGAGTAAGCCACGTGCCATGAACCTCAAATGGCGCCGCCTCCATCGCTGGACCGGACAGGCCAGCGCGCAAGGATTTTGAACACCACCGGGGCTTTCGCCCTTTGGCGAGGGATCGCGCCCGGGAGCGGCGCGAAGGCCCACAAAAACTTCGTGGCTCCTCAGGATAAGATCCAATCGTTCGTTAATAGTATATCGCGCTTTTACCAAAACATGTAGCATATAATATAACAGTTAGTATCTACACTAAATCCGCTACATCATTACATCGTGTTATATATGTGTTATACGGGCTTGTCTCCATTCTCATGTCGAAGCCTTAACCTTCAACTGTTCTCTTCCACGTTGCAAAGTCAGCGTGGAGCGCACAGTGGAGACGATCGACACCTTGATTATTGGCGCCGGTCCAGCTGGGCTGACCACCGCCTACCGTCTCGCCCAGGCCGGCCATCGCGTGCTCGTGATCGAACAAGTCCCCTTACGGCAGGCCTAGGGGCGAAAGACTTTTCGCCAATTCCCCTGATCGCTTTTCTGGTTTTTGTCTGGGCCGTCCCTATCGGGGCATTGTCCAAGACCCCGAGATCTATATCGGCCGCGCGGTTGCCGATCTCGATCCATCCGGGGTCGGCCGCGATCTGATGTTCGTCCATGATGGCCAATTCGGCTTCAGCCTGTTCCGCTTCGTGGTGAGAGCGATAGTCGCGCTTTGGGGACCGGCGACGACCGGGGAAGTGCTGGCGGTCGTTGCGGCGCTCGCATGGTTTTTCGCGGCTCGTGCCCTCGCGCGGCAATTCGTTGGCGGCGGCGCGGTGTGGGTGGTCGTGATCTTTGCCGCTCTGCTGCCCAACGCTTATGGCGCGCCCTATCCGTTCGGATTTGCCGAACTCAAAGCCATTCCACGCCCTTTCGCCGAGGCTTTCGTGCTGGACGGGCTCGCCGCGCTTGCGGCAAACCGCGACGTTGTTTGCCTTTGCTGTCTCGCCGCGGCGGCGCTTTTGCATCCGATCATGGCGCTCGCCGGGTTTGGCGTCTTTGTTGCCGTCCGCGGCCGGGAAGATAGACGCTGGTTTTGGTTTTGCGCTTGCGCCGGAACTCTTTCGATTTTGGGCGGCGCCCTCGGCCTGCCTTTGATGGACCGGTTTTTCACGGCGATCGATCCGTCGTTGCAGAGCCTGCAGGAGTCGCACAACGCCTTTTTGTTTCCAAGCCTTTGGCCAATCGAATGTTCCCACCGCTCATTGTTCAGGCAACGACCATCGCCATTGCCGCGCATTCTCGGCAAGGGCGCGGCCGGTGGATCCTTGCGGCGATCATAGTGGTTGGTTTGGGCGGCATAGCCATTTCCGCGACTTTTGGCAATTGGCTTTCGTCG
>DATBYR010000161.1:0-9293 GCA_036513565.1 Methylocella sp.
GCTTTATATTGGCTTTTGCTCTCAACCCTCGATCGCGGGTTTTTTCGGGCCGCCATGCGAGGCATGCCCCCCCTTGCGGCCGGCCTCGGATGCAAGCGTGTGATTGCGCGAAAAGCTGCGCTTGTTGGGATTCACGCTTTGGCCGCCCTTGCGCCCAGCTTCGGCCGCCAACGCCGGGTTTTGCGAAAAACTCCGCTTTTCGTGCGGCACACTCTCGCCGCCCTTGCGCGCGATCGCCCGCTGCTTCTCGGGATCCATGGAGGCGAAGCCCCGCGTCGAAACCGACGATTTCTTGGAAGATTCCATTGAAGCGCTCATCGTTCCTCTCTCATAAAATTACTGTCGACCTTGATATAGGAAATGTTTGGCAGCGGTAAAGGTTGCTAACTCATTCAAGTTCGCGTGACCAGTTTGGCCGGGGCCGCTGGCTGAACTCGACGGGGGTCCGCGGCGCTCGCCCTCGTCGCGGTCCCTGCTTCAAGCGGCGGGCGTATCGGTCCAGTCCGGCTTACTCTAGTATGGAAATGATGACGACTTGGTGAACAGTGAAGTCTAATGTCTTATGGATGCAACGCCGGCGGCACGCATTATGTCTTTGCGGATTTGCGCATGCTTCTTGCGCGCGCCTCGCCGGATCGCGCGGGCGACCGCCTCGCCGGTCTTGCCGCGGAATGCGGCGAAGAGCGCGTCGCCGCGCGCATGGCCCTGGCCGATTTGCCGCTTGCGCGCTTTCTCGACGACCCGCTGGTGCCTTATGAGGCGGACGAGGTAACACGGCTCATTCTCGATACACATGACAAGCGGGCCTTTGCGCCAATCGCCGCGATGACCGCCGGGGAGTTTCGCGATTTTCTGCTGTCCGACGCGGCAACCCCCGAAACGCTGGCCAGCCTCGCGCCGGGCATCGCGCCGGAAATGGCGGCGGCGGTGTCGAAGCTCATGCGTAACCAGGATTTGATCGCCGTTGCGAAAAAGATTTCGGTGGTCACCCGGTTTCGCACCACGATCGGTTTGCCAGGCTGCCTCTGCGTGCGCATCCAGCCCAATCACCCGGCCGACGATCTCGCGGGTATCGGAGCGTCAATCCTCGACGGCCTCATGTATGGCTGCGGCGACGCCTGCATCGGGATCAATCCGGCATCGGACAGCGCCAATCAGACCTTGTTGCTTCTCGAACGGATCGAGGAGCTGCGTTTGCGCTTCGAAATTCCCGTGCAATCCTGCGTGCTCGCCCATGTGACGACAACCATGCAGGTCATGGAACGGGAAGGTCCGGTCGATCTGGTTTTTCAGTCGATCGCGGGGTCCGAGGCAGCCAACCGCGCGTTCGGCGTGAACCTCGCGTTGCTCGACGAAGCCTATTCTGGAGTCCGGGCGCTGCACCGCGCTCCGCCTGGCGCCAATCTCATGTATTTCGAAACCGGCCAGGGCGCGGCACTGTCGGCGCAAGCGCATCACGGCGTCGATCAACAAACAATGGAAGCACGCGCCTACGCGGTGGCGCGGCGCTTCGCGCCTTTGCTCGTCAATACGGTCGTCGGCTTTATCGGCCCCGAATACCTCTACGACGGCAAGGAGATCATCCGCGCTGGGCTCGAGGACCATTTCTGCGGCAAGCTGATGGGCCTGCCGATGGGTGTCGATGTCTGCTACACCAACCACGCCGAGGCGGATCAAGACGACATGGACAATCTGCTTACGCTTCTTTGTGTCGCGGGCTGCAACTATATCATGGGGGTTCCCGGCGCCGACGACATCATGCTCGGCTATCAATCGACCTCCTACCACGACGCGCTCTATGCGCGCGCCGTGTTGGGCTTGCGGCCGGCGCCGGAGTTCGAGGCCTGGCTCAAAGCGTTCGGCATCATGGACGCGAATTCGCGGGTGCGGCCAAGTCCTTCCGGAAGCGCCGCGCGTCTACTCGTGGCGGCGCCGCGATGACTCTGCCGGCCGGAGATTTCTGGGATTATCTGCGCCGCGCGACACCCGCCCGCATCGCGCTTGGCCGCGCCGGCGATGGCCTGCCCACGCGCCGCGTGCACGAATTCGAGCTCGCGCATGCCCGCGCCCGTGATGCGGTCAAGGCAAATCTCGATCCTGCCGTGGTGATCGCCGAGCTCGCGCACTGGCGCCCCATTCTCGTGCGAAGCGAGGCAAAGGACCGCGCAACTTTTCTGCAGAGGCCGGATCTTGGCCGCCGCCTCGCGCGGGACTTCGCGCGGGCGCTCTCGCCGGGCAGGTATGACGCGACGATCGTCATCGCCGACGGCCTTTCCGCCGGCGCGGTTCAAGCGCAAGCGGTGCCACTGTGCAAAATGCTGCTGGCGGCACAAAATTTCGCCTTTGCCCCTCCGGTCGTGGCGCTTCAGGCGCGCGTCGCATTGGGCGACGAGATCGCGGCAAGGCAAGGCGCGGCCCTTGCCGTCGTGCTCATCGGCGAGCGTCCAGGCCTCTCCTCCCGCGATAGTGTCGGCGCCTATCTCACCTTCGACCCGAAGCCGGGCGTGACCAAGGACGCCGAGCGCAATTGCGTCTCGAATATCGGCGGCCATGGCCTTTCCTTGGACGAGGCGAGCCGGCGCATCCTCGCCATCATGGCGCTCGCACGGACGATCCGGCGCACCGGGACGTTATTGAAGGAAGACGAAGCCCTCGGCTTGTTGCCTCCGACGCCCGAACATTAAACCAGATCGCGTGACGCCCTTACGTCCGGCGTAAAGCAAGCCGCTGGGCTGCACGAAGACGCGGATTCGTAGTTTCGTCGGCGGACATCAACGCCCTCTAAACTTTTCAGGGAAAAGTGTCTTCACCAACGACCGGACTGCCCGCACGGCCGGTTCTGGAACATGCCTTCGAAGCCGCGCATGGACCACCGAGGGGGGGCGCCGGAACGGTGCCAGGATGTCCTCGGCCCGCGCGAAAAGCTCTGGCGCCACCTCGCAATCCGCCGCCGCAGCATTCTCCGTCACTTGTTCGGGACGGCTTGCACCGGTGATCGCCGAGGACACCTCTTGACTGCGCAACACCCAGGCAAGCGCGAACTGGGATAAACTCAAGCCTGTTTCTTTTTCGGCCATAAGCTTTACCTGTTGCACGGCCGTCAACACGGGAGCCCGCAGCCACCGTTTCGGCAGCATCGTGCCCATTGACGCATGACCGGCCCTGGACCCCGCCGGCGGCGGTGCATACGGCCTGTATTTGCCGGTCAGTACGCCCTGGGCGAGCGGCGACCAGACGATCTGGCCGATGCCGAGCTCGGCGCAACGAGGAAAAATCTCGTCTTGCGGAAAGGGCCAAAGCATCGAATATTGCGGCTGACTCGACACGAAACGCGCGACGCCGGGCATTTTTGCCGCTGCCTCGATCTTGTCGAGCGGCCATTCGCTAAAACCAATATACCGCGTCTTGCCTTGCTGGACGGCCGTGGTCAAAGCCTCCATCGTTTCCTCGAGCGGAGTTTCATCGTCGTAGCGGTGGCATTGATAGAGATCGATATAGTCCGTCCCAAGACGTCTCAGCGAAGCGTCGAGCTGCGTGACGATCTGCGCGCGGGAAAGCCCCCTGTCCGTATCGCTCATCGCGCCAAAAACCTTGGTCGCCAGGATGTAAGACCTCCGCGCGATTCCCGTCAGCGCCTCGCCGAGCACTCTCTCCGCCGCGCCGCGGCCGTAAACATTCGCGGTGTCGAAGAGGGTGATCCCAACATCGAGCGCCTTGTGGACGCAGGCGATCGCCTGGCGCTTTTCGACGCCGCCCGAATAAGTCAGCCAGGAGCCCAGCGAAATGACTGGAACTTGCAAGTCGCTGGCGCCAAGCTGGCGGTATTTCAAGGCGAAGCTCCCAAGATCAAGCTCTTAAGGCGAAGGCAAGGTCCGCACATGCTGCGCTACCGGCCTCGGCCGGGAGATCCGGCCGTCTGCGAATAAGCGCGCTGTCCGCCCGCGATTCCGTGACGGTACCACGGTATCGATGACGCGGGTTTTGTCCCGGCGAGCGTTTATGCGTGCGGGGCAAACCTAATTGCAAGCCCCCGCTCAGTCACACGCCCGTCGCCCGCCAGAATCCCTGGATCGTTGGAATTGCAAGTGCTCTACGGCCGCGCGGCAACCAACACCTTACTTGAGATGCTGGGCGAGAAACTTGTTCATCTCGAACATTGTCACTTTATTCTTACCGAATACCGCGGCCAACTTTTCATCGGCAAGAATTTCCCGCTTGTTCGCTTCATTTTGCAGCTTATGCTTCTTGATGTACTCCCACATTTTGCTCACGACCTCGGTACGCGGCAAAGGATCCGGCCCGACCACGGCCGCGAGTTCCTTCGAAGGCTGCAAGGGCTTGGCGAATGCACTTGGCACGGGCTTGGCCTTTGCTGCCTCGGGCGCTTTCGAAGTCTTGTCCTTTTCAGGCGCGCCCTTGCCGGGCGTGGCTTTTTTACCTGTGTTCGTCATCCGCTTTGCCTCCATTGATTTTAGCGCGAGCGCACGCCGGCGCGACACTGCCTCCGGCTCGCATTATTTAAACGAGCTTGGCATGACGGAACCCCAACCATCGCGCTCCGTCAAGCGGTCCACACAATCTTTATCGAAGCGAGCTCGCGATTGGGTCCGGGCTTGCCGCCAAACCCGCCGGACTTGGGCTTGCCGGAAAAAACCCGGGGCCGGTTCGAGAACTCCGTCAGTTTCTGATTCGCCTGGCAATTTTAAATCACTTCTTCGCCGTTTGGCCGATTTTCGGCTGGAATTGGCGGAAGCGATCGAAAGTTTGGGGAAAACTGGTTTTTCGTGGGGAAGTTGGCTTAACCTTTCCCGATTCAAATGGAACCCTGTGATCGGGAAGGAACCGCTCAAAATCAATAAGTTGGAGCAAGTTCTCGAAAACGTCCAGCGACTTTTTCGTGACGTGCGCTAGGCAACCGTTGCGGGCCGCCATCGGGTCAGAGCATGGCCTCCGCGGCGTTTTCCATGTGGCGTTTGGTTAGCGCCTCGCGCAATTTTTCCATGGCCCGGCTCTCGATCTGACGGACTCTTTCCTTTGAAATGCCGAGGCGATCGCCCAAGGCTTCGAGCGTCGCCGCTTCATCGGCGAGGCGGCGCTCGCGGAGAATTCGCCGTTCGCGCTCGGACAGCGCGGACAAGGCCTCGTTCAGCCAGGCAACTCGCCGATCGGTGTCGAGGGCAAGACCAACCAGCTCATCTGGGCGCGGCTTATCGTCGATGAGCATCGCCATTCGCTCCACGGCGACAGCACACTCACTGTCCACGATAGGCGCATTCAAGGACACGTCGGAGCTCGAGAGACGCGCGTCCATGACCTCGACATCCGAGCGAGACACGCCGAGCACCTCGGCGATTTGACTGAAAACTTCCGTCCCGGTGCGCGAATCGCCTCCCTGCGCCAGTTTCGCGCGCAGCCGGCGGAGATTGAAAAAAAGCGCCTTCTGCTTCGAGCTTGTTCCGCCGCGTACAATCGACCAATTATGCAAAACATAGTTTTGCATGGAGGCGCGGATCCACCACGTCGCATAGGTCGAAAAGCGCACGTCGCGGTCCGGTTCAAACCGCGCGGCGGCCTCCAAGAGCCCGACGTGGCCCTCCTGGATCAGGTCGGCAAGCGACAAGCCATAATGGCGAAAACGCACCGCAAGTGCGATCACGAGCCGCATATGTGCCCGCGCGAGCTTATGCATGGCCTTTTCATCGGCCTGATTTTTCCACCGCAAGGCGAGCGCATGTTCTTCGTCGCGCGCAAGATAAGGAGCGGCTATCGCCGCGGCGAGGAGATGTTCGCCTACCTCAGCTAATTGAGCCATCACCGTCGCCCATCACGTTCAAGACCGCCGCGATCCCGCGCAATGCCCTGCGACTTTGCGATTCGATTCGGTCCGCCGCGAAGGAGAAAAACATCTTGCCCCGCCGGCCGGATCTTCGCGTCGACCCGCCAAATCCTGGGGTTAAACGATTGCCTGGCGTGGCTGGTTCCCCGCCGCAAGACGCGTGCGCGCCGCGGCGAATTGTTTTTTGGCGCTTGATCGGCGGCAATGGAATCCGGTTTCGCGCTGCCGATCATGGCAAAGATCATATAAAATCAACTGACTTCGAGCATGACTCGATCAAATATGACCAGAAACCGTTTCTGGCAGGTGCCATCCGTAAAAATTCCCGCATCAAGCTTACCGCTTGCCCATTGGCGGTCTCTCCATCATATTTTAGAATAATTCCTGTCCCTCTATCCAGCTCCGGCTTTGAACCGGACGTTTGGGAGAATTCCATGTTCATCGAGACCGAAGTTACACCCAATCCCGCGACCTTGAAATTTCTGCCCGGCCGCCCCGTCTTGACGCAAGGCACGCTCGACATCAGAGACGCCGAAGGCGCCGGACAATCGCCGCTTGCGCAGGCGCTGTTCGCGATCGACGGCGTCTCGGGCGTGTTTTTCGGCTCGGACTTCATCTCCGTCACGAAATCCGGCGGCGACTGGCCGGACCTCAAACCGGTGGTCCTCGGCGCCATCATGGAGCATTTTGTTTCGGGTGAGCCCTTGCTCATCGGCCAATTCGATGGCGCCGCCCAAGGAGACGGCGAGGAGTTCTTCGCGGGCGGCGATGCCGAGACCGTCGTAACGATCAAGAAATTGATAGAAACGCATGTCCGTCCGGCGGTCGCCAACGATGGCGGCGATATCAAATTTCGTGGTTTCCGCGATGGGACCGTCTATCTCGCCTTGAAGGGGTCATGTTCCGGCTGTCCGTCGTCGTCCGCGACGCTCCGGCACGGGATCGAGAATTTGCTCAAGCATTATGTCCCCGATGTGCGCGCGGTCGAACAAATCTAATTCCCTGGGATTCGCCCGGTCCGTTCCCCGCGTTCGACCGAAGTTGGGGCAAGTTTCGAGCATTGGCGCATGAAAATATTGGCGATCGACACAGCGCTTCGTGCGGTTTCGGCCTGCGTCCTTGACGATGGCGCGGATAGCCCGGAAGCGATCGAGACGATTGCGACGGAGCGGGGCCATGCGGAAGCTCTTTTGCCGTTGATCGACCGAGTCATGGCCCGCGTCGCGGGGGGCTTTGCATCGCTCGGGCGGGTGGCGGTGACGGTTGGTCCTGGATCCTTCACCGGGCTTCGCGCCGGTATTGCCGCCGCGCGCGCGATCGGGATCGCTTGCAAGATTCCGGTCTCCGGGGTTTCGACCCTGGCGGCCCTAGCCGCGCCCCTGATCCTGGAGCAAAAGCCGGGTCTCGTCGCCGTCGCGATCGACGCGCGCCGCGGCAATGTTTTCTTTGCCGCATTCGGACCGGACGGAAGGGCCGTCCTGGCGCCTCGGATCGCACCGGCGCGCGAGGCCGTGCGCTCGCTCGGCGCGGGTCCGGTGCGACTCGCCGGATCGGGCGCGCCGCTGCTCGCAATCGAGGCCCCGGCGGCCGGGACGGAGACCTGGACCGCCCGCGAAAATGCTGGATTAGACATTGTTTTTGTTGCTAAACTCGGTCTTCTTGCCGACCCAGTCCTGACCCCGCCGCGACCCTTCTACTTGGCGGCGCCAGGCGCCAAGGTGCCAGAGGTAGCACAGTCTCAACCGGCGGCGCCGTGAACCGGGATGATCAGTTGGCCGTCCAAAGCCGCACCTTGCATCCGCCCCATCGGTTCCGAGCGGAGCGCGGAATGCGCCGCCATCCACGCGACGAGCTTCGCCTATCCCTGGCAGGAAGCCGATTTTGAACAGCTTTTTGTCGCTTCCGGGACGTTCGCGGACGGCGCGATCGAAGCCAAGGAGGAGCATCTGGCGGGTTTTGTCCTCTCCCGCGTCGCCGCCGACGAGGCCGAAATCCTGACGATCGCCGTCGCGCCGCAATGGCGCCGGCGCGGGATCGCCAGCCGGCTTCTGGCGCCGCATCTGTCTGGACTCGCCGCGATCCGAGTCAACCGGTTGTTTCTCGAAGTCGATGTCGAAAATACCGCCGCCCGCGCCCTGTATGCGAATTTCGGCTTCGAGCAGGTGGGCGAACGCAAGGCCTATTACCGTAGCGCCGGCGCCCGGTTGGCGGGGGCTCTCGTTATGCGGCGCGACCTGCTATAATGTGGTTTGTCAGGAAGGCTTTCCTTTGCCGGTTTCTTCGCACAACCGCAGTCTTGGACAAGCCGGACTATAGAGCAAGGAAGCTGATTTAAATAAGTCTTGAAAGGAGCTTGGAGTGAGCCCGAGAACGTTAGAGGTTTCTTTGCCTGATGACCTTGCCGCCGAAGTCGCTTCCGCGGTCCAGCGTGGCGAATACGCGTCGGAGAGCGACGCCGTGCTCGGGGCAGTCGCGGAATGGCGCGTCCAGCGTGTTGCGGCGATGATCGGAGTCGAGGAGCTTCGGCGTCTTTGGCGGGAGGGGGTCGACAGCGGGCCGGGGCGTTCCATGTCGGTTGAGGAGATAAAGGCGGAGGCGCGGCGCCGGTTTTCACCGGCGTGATAGGATGCGTATCGTTCGTACTGCTCGCGCTGAAGAGGACCTGATCGACATTTGGACATACATCGCCTTGGACGATGAGCGGGCAGCGGATCGCGTGCTAGATGAACTTGAGAGGAAGACGACATTGTTAGCGAGTAATCCGAATATCGGGCGCGAACGGTTTGACATCGCGGCCGGAGTGCGCAGCCTGGTCAGCGGATCGTACCTGATCTTGTATCGAATTCTCACCGACGAAGTGGAAATAGTCCGTTATGTTCATGTGCGGCGACAATTGAAGGGACTGGCATGAAAATGCTCATCGGGAAAATGCCGCCGGTTTCGATTTCGTTGGAGCGGGGCGTAGGATGAGAACGCGGTCGATCGTCAACCTCGCCGACGTTACGCTGCGCGACTTCGGCAATGACCGTGCCTTCGCGGCGAAGCTTGGGCGCGTCGGCCCTTTGATCGGCGCCAAGAAATTGGGGTGCCAGTTGCACATCGTGCCAGCGGGCAAGAAGGCATTTCCGCGTCACGCCCATCACGCCAATGAGGAAATGTTCTTCATTCTGTCGGGCGCTGGAACATACCGCGCGGGTGCCGAGAGCTGTCCCATTCGCGCGAACGACGTAATCGCCGCGCCGGCAGGCGACGGCGAGACGGCGCATCAAATCGTCAACACGGGCGGGGACGAGCTACGCTACCTGGCCTTTTCGACACGCAATGATCCAGATGTCGTCGAATATCCCGATTCTGGAAAGTTCGGGCTGGCGTCCATGATCCCCGAAGATAAGGGTCTGCTTGGCGCGCGTGTGCTCTTCATCGGCCGGATGGACACGCCGTCCCTCGGTTATTTCGA
>DATBYR010000162.1:0-12285 GCA_036513565.1 Methylocella sp.
GAGCGCGGCTTTGCTGGTGCGCTTGCCGTTGCGTGTCTGCAACATCCATAGTTTGCCGCGCTCGACGGTGAATTCCATGTCCTGCATGTCGCGGTAGTGCTTTTCGAGAAGACCCGCCGCGCGCGCGAATTCGGCGAAAACCCCGGGCAACGCGGCTTCCATCGAAGGCTCTTCTGCCCCCGCCGCGATGCGCGCCGCCTCGGTGATGTTTTGCGGCGTTCTGAGGCCCGCGACCACGTCCTCGCCTTGGGCATTGAACAGGAACTCGCCGTATAGTTCCTTCGCCCCGGTCGAAGGATTGCGGGTGAAGGCGACGCCCGTCGCCGAGGTTGCCCCCATGTTGCCAAAAACCATGGCCTGAATAGTGACCGCGGTGCCAAGGCTCGCTGGAATACCGTGCAGCCGCCGGTAGGCGACCGCGCGCGGATTCATCCACGACTCGAACACGGCGCCGATGGCGCCCCAGAGCTGTTCGCGCGGATCTTGCGGAAACGGCTTGCCCAAGGTTCTTTCGACCCTTGCCGTGAAATCGACGATCAGCTTCCGCCAATCCTCGGACGAAAGTTCCGTATCGAGAGTTAGCCCTTTGTTTTCTTTATAATACTCCAAGATCTCTTCGAATATGTGGTGTTCGATGCCCAACACCACGCTCGCATACATTTGGATGAAACGGCGGTAGGAATCATAGGCAAAACGCGGATCGCCCGAACTTTCCGCCAACGCCGCGACGGCGATGTCGTTCAGTCCGAGGTTTAAGACAGTATCCAGCATGCCGGGCATCGACGCCCTTGCCCCGGACCGGGCCGAGACGAGGAGCGGATTACGCTCGTCGCCAAAGCAGCGGCCGGTAATATGGCCAACCGAGCCGAGCGCGGTTTCGACCTCGGCGGCAAGGCTTGGCGGAAATTGTTTTCCGTTGTTGTAAAAGTAAGCGCAGACTTCGGTGGTGATCGTGAACCCTGGCGGAACCGGCAACCCAAGCCTTGTCATTTCGGCGAGACCGGCGCCCTTGCCGCCGAGGAGGTCGCGCAGACCGCTTTCGTCTTCGCCCGTGCCCTGACCGAAAGTGCAAACCCATTTTGCCATCGTGAGCCTTTTGGCGCGGGCGAAAACATCGCGGGAATTTCTTGCCGCGATGCGATCAAACCGGCCGGTTCGCGAATCCTCGCCGCAAGCGTCTCATTTCCAAGCGTCTCATTTGTAAAAGTCTGGATTTGACCCATCGGTCAACGTCAGATTACGCCATTCATCTGACGGCGGGAATTATCGGCGAGATGGGCTCGGTCCTGTCAAGGATGCGAAACATCGGCTGCGCCGGCGCGAGCGTAGCTCGCGTCCTTGACAGGGTCGATCCGCCCGCCAAACTCGCCGCCACGAGAAGAATGGCAACCTACGATTTCACCGGGCGGTGTCAGTCAAATCAAATCCAGACTTTTGTGTCTCATCTCATTGCCCATTGCTTCAATAGCGTCGCAAGCGCAACCCGAACCCTATCCACGCGGCGCCCCAAAACGCGAGATCGAGGCCGAGGAGGGCGCCCAGGATCACGAAACTATCCGCTGGCCAGCCCGCGACGATCAATACTCCAACCAGCGCCGTGAGCACGCCCGCGAGCAAAACAGGGCGCCGCAGCGGCGCACCGAGATGAGTCCCGAGGTAGATCCGGATAACCCCGGTCGCGATCATTCCCGCGCCCAGCAGCAACGCAAAGAAGGCCGCCGCGACCAAGGGCTGAGCAAGCGCAAAAGCCGCGACGACGATATAGGCAAGCCCGGCAATAATCCAAGCCGCGAACCGGCTCCAGGTCTTGGCACCAAGCCCGGTAGCGATCTCGGCGGCGCCGGCGACGATCATAAAAACCGCGATCGTATAAACCGAGGCGATGGTCGCCGAAACGACGAGGACAAGTGCCGCAACCCCCATGCCGGCGATCAAGACACCCAAAGCGACGATCCCGCGCCAGCGAGGCCTAAGACTTTCGATCACCCTTCGCAAATTTTCCGGCGGCTCCGGAAACGGACCGGTTTTGACCGAATATGCCATATTTGATCCTTCCCTTAAGCTTTAACCAGCCCGGTGCCTCGCTGGTTCCCACCTTGCACCCTTCTTCCCGCGGACTTCGTCTCCGCTTTTGGCGCTTATGTTAAGCTTCGCTTTTCCTAATTGTCATTCGTTGTCTTGCGGAAAAGCACGGTTTCGTTAAACCGTGCCGTAAATTGTTAATCAACTGTGATGCAAAAGTCGCGGCGGCGCACGAAAATCTGCCGCATGCCTGACTTAGAACCGGTTGGCGTTGCGGGTGACGGTTTTGTTCGCTATTCACCGTTCAGAAAGGCCCGCTCGGCGAGAAAGTACCTCGATTTGGTCCTGACGCGTTTCACCGCTTTCGCAACGCTCGCGGTCTTGTTTGCAAAGAGGCGCCCGTGACGACATCTTCAAAGACTCCGCTCCTCGACACGATCGCTTCACCGTTGGATTTGCGGCGCCTGAAGGAATCCGATCTCGCCCAAGTCGCGGACGAACTGCGCGCCGAGACGATCGATGCGGTCTCGGTGACCGGCGGCCATCTCGGCGCGGGACTTGGCGTGGTCGAGCTCACGGTTGCCCTTCATTATGTTTTCGATACGCCGAACGACCGGCTGGTTTGGGACGTTGGCCACCAAGCCTATCCGCACAAGATTCTCACCGGGCGGCGCGACCGGATCCGGACCTTGCGCCGGGGCGGTGGCTTGTCGGGGTTCACCAAGCGCTCCGAGAGCGAATACGATCCTTTTGGCGCCGCGCATTCCTCGACATCGATCTCCGCCGGACTCGGCATGGCGGTGGCCAACACGCTATCGGCCAAGAAAACCCATGTCATCTCCGTAATCGGCGATGGCGCGATGTCCGCCGGCATGGCCTACGAGGCGATGAACAATGCGGGCGCGATGCATTCGCGCCTTATCATCGTTCTTAACGACAATGATATGTCGATCGCGCCCCCGGCCGGCGCCTTGTCCGCCTACCTCGCCCGGCTCGTCTCCGGGGGCACCTACCGCTCCGTGCGCGAAGCGGCGAAGCAGCTCGGCCGCCATTTGCCCAAATTCATTTATGACAGGGCCCGCAAAACCGAGGAATTCGCGCGCAATTTCTGGGCCGGCGGAACCCTGTTCGAGGAGCTTGGCATTTATTATGTCGGACCGATCGACGGTCACAATCTCGACCATTTGCTGCCGGTGTTGAAAAACGTGCGGGATCACGATATCGGGCCGATCTTGGTGCATGTCGTGACCCAGAAAGGCAAGGGCTACGCGCCCGCCGAGGCGTCGAGCGACAAATATCATGGCGTCAACACTTTCGATGTCGTCACCGGCGTCCAAGTCAAACCCAAGGCGAACGCACCATCCTATACGCGGGTCTTCGCCGATGCCTTGATCGCCGAGGCGCGAGAGGACAACAAGATCGTCGCGATCACCGCCGCGATGCCGGGGGGCACCGGCCTCGATATTTTCCAAAAGGTCTTTCCGGAGCGCACTTTTGACGTGGGAATTGCAGAGCAGCACGCCGTCACCTTCGCGGGCGGCCTTGCGACGGAAGGCTACAAGCCCTTCTGCGCTATCTATTCGACCTTCCTCCAGCGCGCCTATGATCAGGTTGTGCATGACATAGCCATACAGAAATTGCCGGTGCGCTTCGCCATCGACCGCGCGGGGCTCGTCGGCGCCGACGGCGCAACCCACGCGGGTTCGTTCGATATTCCCTACCTCGGGATCCTTCCGGGATTCGTCGTCATGGCGGCGGCCGACGAAGCCGAGCTTGTGCATATGGTGGCAACCGCCGCGGCCTATGACGAAGGACCAATCGCCTTTCGCTATCCCCGTGGCGATGGAGTAGGCATCGATCTGCCCGCGAAGGGGAAAATCCTGGAGATTGGCCGCGGCCGGATTTTGCGCGAAGGCAGTAAGGTCGCCATCCTGTCGTGTGGCACGCGCTTGGCCGAGGCATCAAAGGCGGCGGAGGATCTCGCGACCTATGGGGTCTCGACGACGGTCGCCGACGCGCGCTTCGCCAAGCCCCTCGATCAGGACCTCCTCTTCCGCCTCGCGGCGAACCACGAAGTCCTGATCACGGTCGAAGAAGGTTCCACCGGCGGCTTCGGCTCCTTCGTGATGCAATCGCTCGCCGAGGATGGCACGTTCGACGGCGTTAGCGCGCGGGGTCTGAAATTCCGGTCGATGGTCCTGCCCGACCGTTTTCTCGATCATGACAAGCCGGAGAAACTCTATGCGGGCGCGGGCCTCGACGCGAAAGGAATCGTCGCCAAGGTCCTCGCGACGCTTGGCCGCGACAGCGATGCGAGAAAGAGCATGATCGCTTGAATGAGCGCCATTTTAGCTCGATTGGAACGCAGGAGAGCACAGTGCTCGACCATGTCTCGCTCGGCGTCGCCGACCTGGAACGCAGCCGCTGCTTCTACAATGCCTCGCTGCGTCCGCTAGGGCTGGTGCGCCTGCTCGATTTTGAAGGCCGTGGCTCTGATTACGGCTCTGTTCCACATCCGCACGGCGTCGAGTTCACAATCACGGCCGAGTCGGACGCCGTCGGACCCTCGCGCGGCGCCCATCTCAGCTTCCGGGCACCCGATCGGGCGGCCGTGCGCGCCTTCCATGCGGCCGCGCTCGCCGCGGGCGGGGTGGACGATGGGGCGGCCGCGCTGCGGCCGAAATATCATCCCAGCTACTACGCCGCGTTCGTGCTCGATCCCGACGGACACCGTATCGAAGCCGTGTGCCACGCGCCGGATGCGGACGACCCACCTAGTGGAAGACTGGACTGTAGAGTCTAGCACCAAGCGTTAGAGTCTCTCCATTAGGCCGAACATTAGGCCGAACGCCGTTTTTTCGCGAGCCGCGTCAGGGCCCCGAAGGCAATCGCGGCCCGTCTTGTGCGCGTTGACGGCAAGATCCTCCGCAAAGCGCCGATACTGTTGAAAAACTCGGAAAATGAGCGACGTCAGAAAACCAGACTTTGGTCATGCAGGGCCGATAGCGCCACACGTTGCCATCACCAATTCGCTACGGGCGTCGCACACCGAAAAGTTAGCCTCTCTGCCGGCCCCCTTAGCGCTTTCTTCTTAAAGCCCGCCTGCTGCCTCAAGAATTGTGATCGAGGCAAAAAATCGAGTTTTTCAACAGCATCCGCCGGAAGCGGCCGCTCCCGAAGCGCTAGCGCAGCGTTGCCACCGGCGGTGGCTTGTGATGACGAGGGGGCGCCTTCACCTCCTCGCCATGACCGGCGGGCCGGATCAGGCCGCGGCGGCGGCGGGCGCCGTGTCGCGCCAGGCGGGCAGGCTGGAAACGCGGGCGAACCAATCACGAATGTGCGGATAGGGCGTGAGCGGCAGCTCGGCTTCCTCGGCATAGAACAGCGGCGCCGCAACCGAAAAATCGGCGAGCGTCACGCCCGTCCCGGCGAGATAGGGGTGCTTCGCGAAGTGAGCTTCGAGCACACGGGCGTCGCGGTGGAAAGCCTCGATGGCCTTGGCCACGACCGCGGCATCGCAAGGCCCCAGATTGAAGAAAGCCTTGACGACGCGTTCAAAAAGCAGCGGCTGGCACGCTTCCTTACCCCAATGCGCGAGTTGCCAGCTTTGCCACCGCGCGATATCCGCCCGCGTCCGCGCGTCGTCCGGCCACAGCGCACTGGGCTTGCCACTCGCCAAATATTGCATGATCGCATTCGACTCCCAGAGGACGAAGTCGCCATCGACCAGCGTAGGCGTGCGCCCGGTGGGATTGAGCGCAAGGTACTCCGGCGCGCGCTGTTCGCCTCGGCTCAAATCGACCAATTGTTCGTCAAGGACAATTCCGATATGCGCGGCAACCGCGCGCACCTTCCAGGTGTTCGGTGAAAACGGAAATCCATATAGTTTCATTGCCGTGATCCTAGCTTCGTGAGAGGATATTGGGTCAGAGGTCAAGCACCGCGCGTTCGAGCTTATCCATCGAGCCGTTCCAGCCGTGCTCGTGCTGATTCCGCGCGGCTTCGTCGAAGAATTGTTCGTGAATGAGGGTAAGCAAGGTGCCGCCGCCGTCGGCTCCGAGCAGCACGGTCACGAGCGACTCGCGCTCAGGCGTCGACCGCCACGCCCAGGTGAAGACCAGCTTTTCGTTCGGCACCACCTCGCGGTACGTTCCGCTTACCTCATGCTGCTCGCCGTCTGGCGATCGCGCGACGATACGGTAGAGGCCGCCGGCGCGCGCATCGGTTTCAGCGTGCAGCACCTCCACCTTCCCGGGCCCGAACCAACGGGTTATTTTTTCCGGCTCCGTCCAGGCTCTAAAGAGCTTCTCCGGCGGGGCGTCGATGCGGCGCTTGATCGTGAGACTAGGCTTGCTGCTGAAGGATGGTTGGCTCGGCATGATTCCTCCTCCACGTATGCCGCGAGGCGATCGAGCTGTTCGGACCAGAAGCGTTCGTATCGCCGCAGCCACCCCATCGCCTGTTCCATCGGTGCCGCCGTGAGGCTGCAGATGACGGTGCGGCCGGTTTTGGTGCGAGAGATCAGGGCTGCGTCCGTCAACACGTCGAGATGCTTCATGATCGCCGGCAGCGACATGGGAAATGGACGGGCCAGGTCGCTGATGGATGCGCTTTTCCGCTCGCTCAGTTGGGTGATGAGCGCGCGCCGCGTCGGATCGGCGAGCGCCGCGAAAACGTGATCCAGACCGGTGTGCTGATGCTTAACCATATAGTTAACAATATGGCGCTTGCGAAGCCCTGTCAAGCGTCGGACCGAAGCGGCGTAGCGAGCGAAGGAGTGCGACGGCCCGGGATGGCGGTGGACACAGCGATCTGCCCCCATTTTGGCGAACCGGCCTGGTGAAACAATGGCCAAAGGCCCAGGATCGCGAATAGAGCGCCGAACGCGAGGCCAAACTTCCGATTCGGCCCGAGGCTTGTCTTACGGAAGCTTGTGACCGTTTCATGTGGTTGCATCTGGCACCAATTGTTAAGGTTCCCGTCAGGAGCGCGGACCGCCGCAAGCCGAACAATAAATCTTCTCAAGCGCGGGCAAACTTGCCTTACGGGCTAACTTCCCATTGGCGAAGGCCCCCCTCTGGCCCGGTCGAGATGTTCGCGCAAGGCGAATCACTTATGCGAGGATTCAAGACGGACACGATTTTGATGGAGAGTCCGCAAGTCGACACCGGGAGTGACCGGGCGGATGCCGGGGGCGGAGCGGAGCTGTGGGATAGCCCCGCGGTACTCCACAGACAATCGCCAACTGTCTCATTGCTGGCGCTTTTACGGTGTAATATCGCGGACAGTCCGCAAAAAACGGTGGTCATCATGCGAATAATCGCCCTTTTCCTAACTTTCCTCGCCCTATCAATGGCGCCAGCGGGCGCCGATAAAGCCGCTGCCGCGGCCAAGACCCATAAGGTCTTCGACATCGTCCGCGGAGGCGACAAAATCGGCACCGACACTATCGACATCGAGCGTCAGAACGATACGACGACGGTCAAGATCAAGACCGACCTTTCCGTCAAGGTAATGTTCATCGAGGCCTATCGTTACGAACAGTCCTGCAACGAAATCTGGAAAAACGGTCAACTCATCGCCTTTAAATCGCAAACTAACGACAATGGCACGAAGCATTCCATTGACGTCACGGCCGCGCCGGACAAGCTGAGCATGGACGCCGACGGCAAGCATAGCGATCTGCCCAAGACGGCCGCGCCGGCAACCTTATGGGGCAAGGACGCGATCCATCAATTGGACGCTTTCGAGCCGGACACCGGCAAACCTCTGTCGATCGAGGTTACCGATCTAGGCAACGAAGTCTTGACTATTCATGGCGTGACGCATCAGGCCCAACACTACAAAATCGCGGACACGCTGAGCGGAGACTTCGCGCGCGAGGTCTGGTTCGACGGCGACGTGCTCGTGCGGACCAAGATTGTCGGCTCCGACAATTCGGTGATTCTTTCGGATTTGCGTTAGAACTGGCCGCTGCTTCCGTCGGGGCCCGAAGTTCCAGCTAGGCCGGCTCTGTATGCTCGCGCCAGCGTTCGGGCTCTGAGGCATCACCTGGTTCGCAATACCCGAATTAGCTGGGTCCATCCGGTCGGCGCCGCAGGTATTCTCGGATGATCTACGCCACTGTGGCTTAACGATCGGCGTGGGGACCATGGCCGCCCCGTGCCCTCCGGCGTCCGAGCCGGCGAATGTCCTATTACTCCGGCCGATGGCGATGCCGCGTACTGCCCGATCGGCGGCGGCGTTGAAGCGACAGGTGCGGCCGTCGTCGAGGAACCGGGCGACGGCGGCCTAGCGCTTCAAACTGATTTAATCCGTTCATACAACTATGAAGCGGTCATAAGTAATTGTAAAAGACTGGACTTAAGATTTCAGTGCCATTCATCTCTTGGCGGCGAGTTTGGCGAGCGGATCGATTCTGTCAAGGACGCGAGCTGCCCTCTCGCCGGCGGAGCCGGTGCTCATACTGCTTGTCTAGCTCCTGCCCCCTTATTTGCGCGATGGACGCGCCCTTCGCGCTTGCCTACAAGCTCGGGCAACGAAGAGCTCGTTGCTTGCTTGACCGGCGCCCGCCCATTCCGGGGGCAAAATGTTCAAAAAAATCCTCATCGCGAACCGTGGCGAAATCGCCTGCCGGGTGATCGCGACGGCGCGGCGAATGGGAATTGCGACCGTCGCCGTCTATTCCGATGCCGACAAGGACGCGCCGCATGTGGATATGGCGGACGAGGCCGTGCGGATCGGCCCGCCGCCCGCGGCGGAAAGCTATCTCGTCATTGAAAACATTGTCGCGGCCTGCAATGCGACGAGCGCGGAGGCGGTGCATCCGGGCTACGGTTTTTTGTCGGAGCAGGCGGCGTTCGCGCGCGCGTTGGACACAAACAACATCGCCTTCATCGGCCCGAACCCGAAGGCCATCGAGGCGATGGGCGACAAAATCGAATCAAAGAAACTCGCTCAATTGGTGGGTGTCGCGACCGTGCCGGGATTCCCCGGCGTCATCGACGACACCCTGCAGGCTGCGAATATCGCCGATGCCATCGGCTATCCGGTGATGATCAAGGCCTCGGCCGGCGGCGGCGGCAGGGGGATGCGTATCGTCTCCGCTCGTAAGGAGATCGCGGAAAATTTTGCCGGCGCGCGCTCGGAAGCGAAATCCGCTTTCGGCGATGGCCGGGTTTTTATTGAAAAGTTCATCGTCGATCCGCGTCACATCGAAATTCAAGTGCTGGGCGACAAGCACGGAAACGTCATCCATCTTGGCGAACGCGAATGTTCCATCCAACGCCGTCACCAAAAAGTAATCGAGGAGGCGCCCTCTCCCTTCATCGACGAGGAAACTCGCCGCAAGATCGGCGAATGGGCGATTGCGCTGGCAGAGGCGGTCAACTACGATTCGGCCGGCACGGTCGAATTTATCGTTGGCGAAGACAAAAATTTCTATTTCCTCGAAATGAACACGCGGTTGCAGGTCGAACATCCGGTGACCGAACTAGTCACCGGCATCGACCTCGTCGAACAAATGATCCGGTCGGCCTCCGGCGAGAAATTGCCGGTCGGTCAGGCCGACGTGCGTCTGGAAGGCTGGGCGATCGAAAGCCGGGTCCTTGCCGAAGATCCGGCGAGGAATTTTTTGCCCTCGACCGGGCGGCTCAAGACCTACCGGCCACCGACGCCCGGCCATCGCAACGGTGTTACGTTGCGCGTCGATTCAGGCGTCCGTGAAGGCAGCGGGATCTCCATCCATTACGATCCGCTGATCGCGAAAATCGTGACCCATGGGGCGGATCGAACGGCAGCCATAAAAGCGCAGACGCAAGCGCTCGATTCGTTTGTCATCGAGGGTGTTGCCGACAATATTGCTTTTCTCGCCGCCGTGATGGCGCACAAGCGCTTTCGGGCGGGCGAACTCTCGACCGGCTTCATCGCCCAGGAATACCCGCGTGGTTTTACGCCGTTTGCGCCGGAAGGAGAAAGCGCGCACCTGTTCGCGAGCGTCGCGGCGGCCGTCGATCACCTGACGAATGAGCGCAAGCGCGCGATCTCGGGCCAGATGCGCACCGTGCGCCCAGTCCGGTCTGCCTGCGCGCGCTCGGTCATGCTTGGCAAAAATCGTCATGATGTGACGCTCGATGACCGGGACGATGGGCTGGTTGTACGCTTTGAGAAGACTGGACACGCGCATATCTGCCGTTCCGATTGGGTCCCAGGTCAGCCAGTTTGGAACGGCACGATCGACGGCGAAAGGATCGTGGTTCAACTGCGCCCCATTCTCAATGGCTATACTTTGGCGCGCGCTGGCTTTGTGGCCGAGGCGCGGGTCTACTCGCGGCGCGCGGCGGAGCTTGCCTCGCTCATGCCAGAGAAAAAAGCGTCGGGCGGCTCGAAATTGCTGCGATCTCCAATGCCCGCCCTCGTCAAATCGATCGAGGTGGTCGCCGGCCAGGCGGTGAAATCCGGCGAACCCCTCTGCATCATCGAGGCGATGAAAATGGAAACCGTTTTGCACGCCGAATCCGACGGGACCGTGGGCAAAATAAATGTAAAGGCTGGCGACTCCATCGCGGTCGATGCCGTCATCATGGCGTTTGCATGAGGGCGCCTTCAAGTTCGCGAGCGATCGCCGCTGGTTCCTCACAACCCTCGGGGTCAGAACCGTTCGCGCGATCCGGGACGCGCCAAAGATACCCCCGGCGGGAGTCATTGGTGCATTGCATGCTGTCGTTCCATCGGCGATGCTCGCCGCCCGCGTTGATACTGGAGCAGCATACCCGGATCGAAAAATGGGCGGTGTTCGCGCTTCTGTATAAATAGCCCTTGAGGTTCCCGCCGCTGGTCAGCCGCGGGAACCCTCCACTTCCAAACGATTAGCGTCAGTGTTTCGTTGGACCGTTGATGGCGATCCGTTTTGCCTTCGACTGCGCTCGCTCGGTCTTCGGCAAAACGATTTTGAGAATGCCGTTCTTGAACGACGCCTCGACCTTGTTTTCGTCGATGTCCATGCCGACCGGAATCTGCCGTTCGAAGCGGCCGTAGAACCGTTCGCTGAACTGGCGTTCCTTGTCCTCCGTCTCGGATTTCATTTCGCCGCGAAGGATCAAATTGCCGTCGTTCAAGAGAAGCTCGACGTCTTTTTCCTCCATGCCGGGAATCTCCGCCGAGACCGTAATTTGTTTTTCTGTTTCGGCGACCTCGAGCTTTGGCCATGCGGGGTTCACGAACTCTGTCCGGCGCCCGGCAAGCGAGGTAGAGGCGAAGCCGCGAAAGGCTTCTTCCAGAAGGCGGTTCATTTCACGGTGTAAGGTGAGAAACGGGCTCGATCTTTCGTCACGGAGAAACTCAGGGAGGAGATCCTGGCTCCGTGTCCAAGGAATGAGATCACGCGTGTTCATGGCCTATTCTCCAAAGATTTGAGTGGACGCACTGCGCGCGAAACTCTGCCGCGAACCGCGGTTCCGGCCAAGATTGCCGCGGGCTTTGGGCCATATGACATGGTCCGGCTGGAAGCATGGAGTGGCCGCGCTCGCGCGGCGCTAACTCCGCTCTCCCCTGACCACGGCGCCGGTATTCGCGGTTGCGATCATGGTTGCCACGTGCAGGCTTGAGCTGGGTCTTTTTAGGCGTTCACGACATGTCGAGCGCCCGGCCAAGCCAGCAATAAAGATCTGGGGCGCGGCTTGTGTCAGTCAAGGGCCTTTGTATGCAGCCCATGGTATCCGCCGCGCGGCAGAATGAGATCCCGTTTCGCTCAAACCGATCGCGCTTTCTTTGCCTAGTCATTGCCGCTAAACGGATTTCCTCTTTCGAAGACTATTATCAATCGACCTGAAGCGACTTTAGCTTGCGATGCAGGGCCGAGCGCTCCATGCCGACGAATTCGGCGGTGCGCGAAATGTTGCCGCCGAACCGGTTGATCTGGGCGACCAAATATTCACGCTCGAAGACTTCGCGTGCTTCTCGCAAGGGAAGGTTCATCAGCTTTTCGCCGCCGGGGCCATTTGGCGTCGAAGGAACGAGCGCGCCGATCTCGGAGGGCAGCATATCCGCGGTAAGCGCCGCCTCGGGATCGCCGGCGGCGAGGATCATCAACCGCTCCACGTTGTTGCGCAATTGCCTTATATTGCCGGGCCAATCGTGCGATTGCAGAACCGCCATCGCGTCGTCGGCGATCAACCGCCGCGGCATGCCGGTTGTAGCCGACAGCTGCTCCATGAAAAAAGCGATGAGTTCGGCAATATCCTCGCGGCGTTCGCTAAGCGAGGG
>DATBYR010000163.1:0-3679 GCA_036513565.1 Methylocella sp.
ATTGAAGGCCAAGATGGATCCGCGCAATGTCAACGGCGGGGTGTTTCTCGGCCTTAACGGCGTGGTCATCAAGAGCCATGGCGGCTCCGACGCGGTCGGCACGGCGCACGCGGTGGAAATCGGCTATGCCATGGCCCGGCATGAACTCTTGGGTAAAATTCGCGATTCGCTTCCGCTCTCGCGCGAGCAATTCCCCACCCCGTCAAGGCTCCGGGCGGCAGGCGCGCCAGCCGCGGCGCCCTCGGGTTCCTGAGCGGTCTTTAGTTATCGATGGATAATTCCGTGAACCACGCAGCGTCAGGCAAGCTCCGTTCCGTCGTCTTGGGGCTCGGCTCCTATCTTCCCAAACGGATCGTCAGCAATGCCGACCTCGAAAAGTCGCTAGAGACGACCGACGCGTGGATCGTGCAGCGCACGGGCATAAGGCAGCGCCACGTCGCCGCCGTGGACGAGCCGACCTCGCGGCTCGCTCTTTATGCGGCCAAAGCCGCCCTTGCCGACGCCGGGCTCAAGGGTTCGGATCTCGATCTGGTAATTGTCGCGACCTCGACGCCGGACTTTACCTTTCCCGCCGTCGCGACCCAGATCCAGGCCGGGCTCGGCATGACAAACGGCGCCGCTTTCGACGTCCAGGCGGTTTGTTCCGGGTTCGTCTTCGCGCTTGCCACCGCCGACAAGTTCTTGGCGTCTGGATCGCACCGGCGCGCCCTCGTCATCGGCGCGGAAACCTTCTCGCGTCTTCTTGACTGGACCGATCGGACAACATGCGTTCTCTTCGGCGACGGGGCTGCGGCCGTGGTGCTCGAAGCGCGGCAGGGGGAAGGAACCGCGCGGGATCGCGGCGTTCTCACGTCGCATCTTCGCTCGGATGGACGCCACCGGGAAAAGCTCTATGTCGATGGAGGGCCTTCCACGACGGGGACGACCGGACATTTGCGAATGGCGGGAAGGGAGGTCTTTCGCCACGCGGTCGGCATGGTCGCTGATGTCGTTACGGCGGCCTTCGAGGCGACCGGAACGAGCGCCGCTTGTCTCGATTGGTTTGTGCCGCACCAAGCCAACCGCCGCATTATCGACGCGTCCGCGGAACAACTTGGGATCGCACCAAACAAAGTCATCGTCACCGTCGATTTGCACGCCAACACATCGGCCGCGTCGATTCCGCTCGCCCTCACAGTCGCGCGCGACGACGGCAGGATCAAGCAAGGCGACCTGGTGATGATCGAAGCGATGGGTGGCGGTTTCACCTGGGCATCGGCGCTTATCCGCTGGTGAGCTTCGCGGCCAGGGGCGCCGCCGGAAGTGTCTTGATTTGGCGCAATTTTTGTTCCAGAGTTTCAGGCCCATCGGATGGCTTGGCCACGAGGACGCAGAATAAGTGGTACATCGGAACCTGACCACGGGTGCTAGGATGGACCGCCGAGTCCACGAACTTTAGTCAAAATATCGAAGATGAAAATACTTACGACGAGCGTATGTCCGCGGATCACCGGCTCTTTCGAGCAGGACACGCTCCGGCTTATCGAACCAGCACAGGTCCTCGACAATTGAACGCTGCCATCAGATTTCAAGATTGGCTAGGAATCCGGACCGCGCCGGGGCCTGATAAGTTCGTTTCCGCAGCGGGACGGAGCCCGGTAGGCGGTTGCCAGACCGGTTCTTTTCCGCGTGACTGAACCGGTTTAACGGGGTTGAAGGATGACAAAATCCGAAACCATGGTTGCCGCGGGAGAACTCGGATTGTCTGTCGCGGAACATACGGTCGATGCTTCCCAACGGACCGCACAGCGGACCGTTACGCGTGCCGATCTCGCGGAATCAGTGTACCGTTGTGTCGGTCTGTCGCGCAAGGAGTCGGCTATTCTGGTGCAGTCGGTGTTGGATGAACTCGCCGACGCTTTGATCGGGGGCGAATCCGTCAAATTGTCGTCGTTTGGGCGGTTTCTCGTGCGCGCCAAGTCGGAGCGCATTGGGCGCAATCCCAAGACCGGGATCGAGGTTCCGATAACCCAGCGCCGCGTCATGGTGTTCAAGCCATCGAATGTGCTCAAGGCCCGGATCAATGGTCTGGCGGTTGCCGATGAAGAGGACGACTGAGCATTTTTGCGGTTTCTGGCAAGGAAAATTTATTCGAGAATAGCGCCAGCGCGCGACCCGGCGAGCGGCCAGCGATCGAGATGGCCGGCTTGGAGCTTGAAATAAGGAGCTAGCGGCGGATGGACAAAAGCGCCGATGCGTTTCGCACGATCAGCGAGGTCGCCGGGGAGCTTGAACTGCCGCGGCATGTGCTGCGATTCTGGGAGACCCGCTTTCCTCAAATCAAGCCGCTGAAGCGCGCGGGAGGCCGACGCTATTATCGTCCCCGCGATATAGCGGTTCTGCGCGCGATCAAACATCTCCTCTATGGGCAAGGATATACGATCAAGGGCGTGCAGCGTGTTTTGAAGGAGCAGGGTGCTGGCGCGTTCGCCGCCGCGAGGGATGCCGGGAACGAAAGCCGTTCGGAGCATTCATTTCCGGCGGCGCGAGAATTGCCACTGCTCCAGGGCTCGCCGCTCCGGCAGGACGAGAGGGCTTTGAACAGCATGGTTCGCTCCGGCGGATCGCAACCGCCGGCCGAAGCGCGCGCCAGCGCGGATCGAGACGATTCCGCCGGCAGGACTTGCGAGGGTCCGGTGTGGCCTTTGGCCTTAACGTCCGAAAAGCTCGAGCGGTTGCGGGCGGCCTTGGCCGAACTGGCGGCGTGCCAAGACATCCTTGATGCCGCGCGCCGCCGGTAGCATTGGGCGAGGCGCGCGGAATACGGTCCGCGAAAGCGGAAACCGGGATACGATCCCTCCTTGCGATCGCCCGTCCTCGCACGGCGCGTTGCGCCTGAGGAGGGCTTTCTCTATAAGGGCCAGGGTCGGAGTGTAGCGCAGCCCGGTTAGCGCACTAGTCTGGGGGACTAGGGGTCGCGGGTTCGAATCCCGCCACTCCGACCAGATGGCCAGCCACCCCTGGTCGTTAGTGCTGATCATTTGTAATTGTAGGCGGTTGAGCGCTTGGGGGTTGCGTACCGTTTTCGCCCAGATCACTCTAGGTACCCAGGTCAAGACTATGCGTCCATTGATGCCCGGTGCTTAACTCTCGAACCGCCTCCCGGGATGCTGCGATGAACTCCTCGATCACCTTTGTTTTACCTTCGCCGAGTTGACCGTTCAGTGCGGGACGGTCATTCCCCACCGGGGCACGCGAATAGGCCCCGGGCAGAAGTTGCGGCAGTCCTCCTGCCCAATTAATCAAACCACCCAAGAGGAAAGAGAACCATGAAAACGTCAAATATAGCTTTCTTGTCGGTCCCAATGTTGGTCGCAGGGTCGATCGCGCTATCTGGATGTGGTAAGCGAAGCGCCACCAATCCTACGATGATTTCCTATTCTGAGGTCGGCGTATGCAAAAGCTACGCTACGCCAACCGGCGACGAAGAGAAGGCGAAGCCCAATGAAGGCTTTGTTATCTTCAAAATTGAAACCATCGACAATGCAAAACAGAACAGCACTTTCTACCTCGACCCAGAGCGCTTGATGGTCGACCAAACCACCGCCGAATTTCAACAGAAAGATATATCTCGCCGAAGCCGCCGCTTTATAGATGCGGATCCGAGATTCGCGCAGGCCATGGGCGTGAAGGGCCTTGC
>DATBYR010000164.1:0-3125 GCA_036513565.1 Methylocella sp.
GGAAACGGCGCGCGCAGGAGGTCCTCCGCGCGCCGACGGGAAGCGACGCCGCGCGCATCAGGTCAATCGGTTTCTTCGCTCCAGCTGCGTCCATCGCGCTCGACCAGAGCGATCGCGGCCGCGGGCCCCCAAGTGCCGGCAAGATAGGGCCGCGGCGGTTCGTCGCTCTGGTTCCAGGCCTCGCGGATCGGATCGATCCAACGCCACGCCGCCTCGACCTCGTCGCGGCGCATGAACAAGGTTGCATTGCCGCGTATAACGTCCATCAACAGCCGCTCATAGGCCTCCGGAGCGTGGACGCTAAATGCCTCGGCAAAGTTCATGTCCAGCGGCACATGTTGGAGCCGCATCCCTCCGGCGCCCGGCTCCTTCAGCATCAGCCAGAGCTTAATGCCTTCATCGGGTTGCAACCTAATGGCAAGACTTGTTTGCGAAATTTTTCCCGACTCGACCGTGAAAATCAAATGGGGAACTTCGCGAAAAGCGACGATGACCTCCGAAACCCTTTGCGGCAGGCGTTTGCCAGTGCGCAGGTAAAAGGGCGTGCCCGCCCACCGCCAATTCGCGATTTCAGCCTTAAGCGCCACGAAGGTCTCGGTTTTGGTATGCTCGTTTCCCACCTCCTGCGCATAGCCCGGTACCGCGCCTCCCTCGCCGGCGCCCGCGCGATATTGTCCGCGCACCGTCAGTGCCGGCGCGTTGCTGGCGTCGATGGGCATAAGCGACTTCAAGACCTTGAGTTTTTCATCGCGCACCGAATCCGCGTCCAAGGAGGCGGGCGGCTCCATGGCGACAAGACACAACAGTTGCAGCAAATGATTCTGCACCATGTCGCGCAGCGCGCCCGCGGTTTCGTAATAAGAAGCGCGGCCCTCGACGCCAATCGATTCGGCAACGGTGATCTCGACATGATCGATATGGGCTGAATTCCACAACGGCTCGAACAGCGCATTGGCGAATCGCAGCGCCATCAGATTTTGCACCGTCTCTTTTCCGAGATAATGATCGATGCGGAAAATCCGCTCCTCCGGAAAAACCGCGCCAATCGCATCGTTGATGACCGCGGCGGAGGCGCCGTCCTCGCCAATCGGCTTCTCGACGATGATGCGCGAGGCCGGGGTGATGAGCGAGTGCGCGGCGAGTCGCTTGGCGATCGGCCCGAAATGATCCGGATCTGTCGCGAGGTAGAACGCGCGCACGCGCGAGGGATCGTCATCGAACTCGTTGCCGAGAAGATCCCACCCCGCCTCCGAGTCAATGTCGAGACAGACATAATGGATCAATTCGAGGAAGCTCTTGATCGCGTCGTCGCGCGCCGCGGCGGCGGCGAACTCCTTCAGCGCATCGGCGATCGTGACCCGATAAGCCGCGTGATCCAACGGCCGCCGCGATACCCCAATGATCCTGGTCGGCTGCGAAAACTGGGCATCGAGAAAACGGTGAAATAGCGCGGGAAAGAGCTTGCGGTGGGCGAGATCGCCAGTGCCGCCGAAGACGGCCAGATCGAAGGAAGGTACCTTCAGGATACGCGAAACCATCGCTTTCCTTCGCATTTCGAAGATGTATGCGCAACATAGTCCATCGGCGATGCCAGGCAAGAGGCGCGCCAGATGCACTCCGCCGCCGCCTGTTCTGACGGTGGGGTTCATGTCGCCCACCAGTTCACGCCGGGCTTCGCGCGCTGCCTCACGGTGCGCCGGATCATCGCTGCGTCGCGATCCTTTCCAATGTCCATCTGGCAATCTGCGTGGCCGTGGCGGACGCAAGGGCCATCGATACCGCTATCGCCGCCGGGAATCCGCACAGACGCCACTCCGCAAGCTGCCCGCGTATCACCGCCAGGAGGTGTTGCTGCATTGTGTGGAGCGTTTTAAGGAACGCTTTAATAAACTCGCGCTTTCCCTCTGCATGGAAGCCGGTAAGCCGATCAATGACGCCTGGCGCGAAGTCAGCCGCTTGATCGACACCTTTTGGATCGCCGCCGAAGAGTCGGTGCGCATGGTCGGCGAGGTGATCCCGCGCGACATCTCGCGCCGCGCGCGCGGCCATCAAGGAATGTGGAAACGCGTTCCCATAGGACCGTGCTCGTTTATCGCGCCATTCAATTTTCCCCTAAACGTGGCGGCCCATAAGATCGCGCCCGCCTTGGCCGTAGGTTGTTCTTTCGTGCTGAAGCCCGCGAGCCTAGCGCCGATTGGCGTGCTCATCATTGGCGAGATCCTGGCGGAAACGGATTTACCGCCGGGTACTTTTTCCATCCTGCCCTGCCGGCGTGACGGCGCCGATCTATTCACCTTCGACGAGCGCTTGAAACTCTTGAGCTTTACGGGATCGCCCGCGGTGGGTTGGGATTTGAAGGCCCGCGCGGGGAAAGAAAAAGGGGTCCTCGAGCTCGGCGGCAACGCGGCCTGCGTGGTCGACCTAAACGCCGACATCCCCGACGCCGTCGATCGCACCATCTTCGGTGCCTTTTATCAGTCTGGCCAAAGCTGCATTAGCGTACAGCAGATCCTGGTTTACGAGTAGTAATATGCGACCCTCCGCGGTCGTTTGGTGGAGGCGGCGCGCGGCCTCAAAATGGGTGATCCCAAGGCCGAGGAGACCTTTATCGGCCCGATGACTTCGGAGGCCGAAACCCGGCGCTTGGAAGGGTGGATTCGCGCAGCCCTGCAACACCGCGCGCGACTCCTGTGCGGCGGGAGCCGCTACAGGACGATGCTCGAACCGGTCCGGACCGAGCCGACAATGTACCTGTGTCGCTGCGGCGGGTCGTCCAACAAGCCGTTTTGTGATGGAACACACAAGAAGATCGGATTTTCCCGGAAGCACTCGAACGATCAAGACCGATGGCTACGTGGCAAGGAGCTCACGATCCATGACAACGGTTTATGTGCTCGCACACGGGGTTTTGCGCCAAGCACTCACCGAACGACTTCAGCCTGAAGACGGAACCCTGCGAGGCAACTCACATATCCCTGATGTTGCCCCCATCCGTCCCCGGATGTCAACGGAAAGAGTTGCTCCTTGCTGGACCGAAAACCAATTAAAAAGCCCGTAGTTACGCGGACTTCTGGATATTACTTGAATGCTAGATGGTTAAGGGGTAGCGGAGGCCCGCTACAGCT
>DATBYR010000165.1:0-8313 GCA_036513565.1 Methylocella sp.
CGCCTCAGCCTCGATCCTGCCGAGAATGTCCAGGCAGACCGCCTCGTTGATTTCGGATTTCGCCGCGAAGAAGCGATAGAGATTGGCCGGGTGCATGTGCGTCTCGCGCGCGATATCGGCGAGCGTCGTCTTTTGGAAGCCAAGTTGCCGGAAGAGCCGCTCCGCTGCTTCGACAATCTGTCGATGAGTATCCTTTTCCTTGGATTCGTTTTCAGCTTGCATGTTTCGATCATCCCGCCGGGCATCAGCGGGACTATGGCCATCGCGCGGGCCTGGCGCTTCTCTCAATGCTTAATTTCACCGGCATATGATGAAAAGCTGGTGTGGGGCTGGTGCAACACGACCGCGCGCGCAACAACGGCGGCCGGATAGATGAGAGTGGAATACAAAAAAAGCCCCTGACCTGGCCGCGTGCGTTGTGCGGCAGACCAGGGGCAGGCGTAACAAGCCTGGGAGGAAACCAAGCCAGAATTACCTAGCAATATTCAGGCCAATCTTGGCGGCTTGCGGGGTCGGAATGAGCGCGGGCCTGGCAATGCGAAAGCCGGGAAAATCGCTTAGGCGAACTCAACACCGATCTGCGTAGCTTTCCGCCAAGTCACGCGGCAACAGCGGACGGGTGCGTGGTCAAGCATAAGATCAAATGAGTCCGGAATTCCGATGGGACTTTCCACTTTGAGGCAGGCGCCCCGGTCCGACAGGTTGAGGACCGTACAATCGATCGTCGCCCGGCGGCCCTTAAAGGCGATGCGTGCTCTATTGAGAGCGCGGCGGCGCCGGCGCGTTTCATCTCGGCGCTCTTGCGTCGGTTTATCCATTTGGTTCGATCTTTCGGCCACACGCGCCCAGGTGCGCTTCCCGTGGCCGTCATTGCCGTCGTTGCGTGGTTAGGTTTAAGACACGGAGCTGACGTGCCTTGCGCCAAGACGCCCCTGACCTGGAGCACGTCAGATCAGGGGCCCGCCTGGTGGATAGCCGGTGGAGCGCCAGCCCATAGTTCACCAGGCGTTTAGCGACGGAGCTTAGGCGGGCAACCTTGCGCCAAACGTGCCGCGAGAGCCGCGGGCGGAGGCCCCTGACCTGGAAAAGGGGGGGCCAGATCAGGGGCTGCGCCTGCCACAAAATGCAGCAATGCGACAGGCGTCTTCGCTGGCAACCCAGCGATTGCCAGTTATCTCTTTAGGACCTCTAAAAGTTCCGCCTAGCTACGTTTCAAATTCATCTAAAATGAGTTTAAAATTGTCTGCGATCCCCGCTCGGTTCCTAGATGCGGTTTTTTAATCTCTCCGGCCTAAGACAAGAGCACGCCGCCTTTTCCCCAACAAGCGCTAGCGCCACCTGGCAGCAACGACGGCATCCTCGGCGATCGTCGCTGTGCTGTTGAACGTGACAAGCTACGCAAGCCTAAAGGATGTGAACTTGTCAGTCGCTTGGATGTGGATCGCATGCGCGGTTGTCTACCCGGTTTTTATTATTGGGATTGGCGCCTATCGCGATTGGGCCAGGGCTAAAGTCCCAACGCGGCGCGGCGAGATAGATGCGCACCTTCGCACCGCGATTACTCGCCACGCACCGGCGCGAGATCGGCGCAACAAAGCGGCCTGAGCAACGCGAGGAAAAGGCTGACGGCGATACGCGGGCGTGCGCCGCGCTTCATACAAATCCATGCTGATATATTGGCCAAATCTTGGACATGCGGCCAGTCTTATTACATAACATATTGATTTTACGCCTGTGTCTATGTGACCGCACGATCAAAATGCGCCGTGAAGTGGCGCAAGAACGGCGCCTGTTTTGTGATCCTGTAGGGCGGGATAGCATCGCGTTGCCGCCAGACGAGATCCAGCACTTCGATGACGTAATCGAAATGACTTTGGGTGTAGACGCGGCGCGGAAACGCGAGCCGGACCAATTCGCGCGAGGCCGGGATTTCGTCCCTCCTGCCAGGCAGTGAGCGGCCAAACATCACGCTGCCGAGTTCCACGGCGCGAATGCCGCCTTCGAGGTAAAGTGCATTGACGAGCCCGATGCCGGGATAATCGCTCGGCTTCAAATGCGGGCAGAATGCCGCCGCGTCGATAAAGACGGCGTGACCGCCCGGCGGGCGCACAATCGGAATATCGCGCGCGATAAGGCGGCCGGCCATATATGCAACTGTCGCGTGGCGGTAGCGCTGATATTCATATTCCAATCCCTCTTTGAGGCCAACCGCAATGACCTCCAGATCGCGTCCCGCTAGCCCGCCATAGGTCGGGAAGCCTTCCGTGAGGATAAGCATGTTGCGGAAATCCTCGGCCCATTTATCGTTGTCGCAGCCAAAAAAACCCCCGATATTCGCCAAGCCGTCCTTCTTGGCGCTCATCGTAGCGGCATCGGCGAGCGCGAACATTTCCTTGGCGATTTCGCTCAGGCTCCGGTCCGCGAATCCCGGCTCATATTCCTTGATAAAATAGGAATTTTCGGCAAAGCGGCAGGCGTCGATGACCAAAGGGATGTGATACTTATTGAGTATTTCCTTGACCAATTTGATATTTTCCATGGAAACGGGTTGGCCGCCGCCCGTGTTGTTTGTCACGGTAAGCATGCAGAAGGGAATCTTTGCCGAGCCTTTCGTCTCGATGATATGCGCGAGCTTACCGATGTCCATATTGCCCTTGAACCGCCTTTCGGAATAAATGTCCTCGCCCTCCGGCGTCAGCAAATCCACGGCCTGCGCGCCGGCATATTCGATATTGGCGCGGGTGGTATCGAAATGACTGTTGTTGGGGACGATGTCTCCGGGTTTAAGCCGCGTCACCGCCAGAATACGTTCGGCGGCCCTGCCTTGGTGCACCGGGAAAATATGCTTGAAGCCGGTAATCTCGTGCACCGTGCTTTCGAACCGATGCCAGGATGCGCTTCCTGCGTAGCTTTCATCCCCGAGCATCAGCGCGGCCCATTGCCGCGTGGACATGGCTCCGGTGCCGCTGTCGCTCAGTAGATCAACCGTGATATCCTCGGCATTGAGCAAAAAAACGTTGTTGTGGGCGGACGCCAAGCATGCTTTCCGGTCGCCGCGCGTGGTGATTGGCAACGCTTCGGTCATCTTGATCCGGAACGGCTCGATGATCGTGCGCATAAAGGGCTCCTCTCAAACCCGAAAGACCACGGCGGCGCGCGGGGCTCGAATTAGATGCGGGCAGTTGTTCTTAAACGCCGTCGTGCTCGCGCGGCGTTAATGTCTACCCCGATTCATTGAAGAGCCGGGAGAAATTTCTTGCGTTTTCCGATTGGGCGGATTCTGTTGCGCGGATGATTCAGTCTGGCTTTCTCAGCGAAGAAGACCGCAAGGCGCTTACCGTGCTGGCGCGCGACGGGTCTTCGCCTTGCCGGATTACGCGGCGAGCGAATGCCTTGGTGCTTTTGGACGAAGGGTGGAGCTGCCGGCAAGTCGCCCATGCGCTGCTCCTTGACGACGACACGATCCGTGGCGGCAACGCACGGTGTTAGCAACGATCGCGGGTTTCGAGGTGCGGCGCACGCCGCACGTTGATCCGGCTGGCGTTCTTCAAGGCCTGCGCCATGTCGTTAAGAGTCACGCCCTATCAAGCCCGGACCCACGGTTCGAGCATTTTGCCGTCGTTCCCCGCAATGACCACGTCGATCATTTGCGACGGCGGGACATCTCCGATTTTCACGCGGGAAAAATCCTCGGTGCGGCCGGTCCCGCCGCGCTCCGTCAGAACCGGAAAAACCTTGCCGGATTGTGCGGCAAGGTGCGCGCGCAAGGCCGCCGCGCCCGCCTCGCGAAGACGCTTGGCCCTCGCCTTTATGACGTCCGGCGCGACAGGCGGCATTCTCGCGGCCGGTGTTCCGGGCCGCGCGGAAAACGGAAACACATGTAGATGCGTCAGGCCGCAGTCCTCCACGAGCGCGAGCGTATTTTGAAACATGGCTTCCGTCTCGGTCGGAAAGCCCGCGATCAGATCGGCGCCAAACACGATCTCCGGCCGCAGACGGCGCAATTCGGCACAAAAGCGCAAGGCGTCGGCGCGGTCGTGGCGGCGCTTCATGCGCTTTAAAATAAGATCGTCGCCGGATTGCAGCGAGAGATGGAGATGCGGCATCAGGCGCGCCTCATTGGCGAAAGCTTTGATGAGATCTTCGTCCGCCTCGATGCAGTCAATCGAGGAAAGCCGCAGCCGTTCGAGATTTGGTGCCGCGCGCAAGACGGATTTGACGACCCCCCCCAGCGCCGGGGCGCCGCACAAATCAGTGCCATAAGAAGTGAGATCGACGCCGGTCAAGACAATCTCGCGAAAGCCCTTTTCTGACAGGCGGCGGGCGGCGCGGGTTACGTCGTCCATCGGCACGGAGCGGGATGGTCCGCGACCGAACGGAATGACACAAAAGGAGCAGCGGTGATCGCAGCCGGTCTGCACCGCGAGAAACGCGCGGGTATGATCCTCGACGCCTTCGCTCAAAATCGTGGGGGCGGCCTTGGCCGCCATGATGTTGGAGACATCCATGCGGACGCCAGCGCCCCGCGCCCAGCTCGCCGGATCGGCTTTTTCCACATTGCCGAGCACCCGGAAAACCTCCGGCATGGCGGCGAATCGATAAGCATCGATCTGGGCCGCGCAGCCGGTGACGGCGATCTCGACATCAGGCCGCTCGCGCTTGATGCGGCGAATGGCTTGGCGGGCTTGCCGTGCCGCCTCCGCCGTCACCGCGCAGGTGTTGACAATGACGAGATTAGTTCGCCCACAAGCCAAGGCGGCGCGGCGCATAGCCTAGGACTCGACAAGATTGAGCCGGCAGCCGAAGGTCAAAACCTCGACGTCTTGTGCCCCGTGGCCAAGGGGTGTCACACCGCGATATCCTTGAACAGATTGGGATCAAGCCGCGTCTCGAATTCGAATTCGACGGGGCCGGTCATCGTGACATGGCCGTCGCTCTCCCGCCATTCGATATCGAGATCTCCCCCCGGCAGGCTCACGATGGCGCTCTGGCCGGTGAGGCCCTTGCGCGCGGCGGCGACGAGGGCGGCGCAGGCGGCCGAACCGCAGGCGCGGGTCAAGCCCGTGCCACGCTCCCAAACTTTTAGCGCGATGTGCGCGCGGGAAGTGACATGGGCAAGTGATATATTGGCGCGCTCGGGGAAGATCGGATGATTTTCGAGCAAGGGGCCGATTTTTGAAAGATCATAGGCCTCGATATCATCAACCCAGAAAATCGCATGCGGATTGCCCATGTTGACGACCGAGGGCGTATGTAAAACCGGGGCGTCGATCGGGCCGATCTGCAATTCTATTTTGCGCGTGTCATGAAAAGGATCGCGGAGCGGGATTTCATTCCAGGCAAGGCGCGGGCGGCCCATATCGACCATGAAAATCGTCTCGGCCATGCGCAGGCATTCGAGCCGCGCCGCGGCGGTCTCCAAAACGATTCTTTCGCGCGGCGTTCCCCGCATCAGGATGAAGGCGACGCAGCGTGTCCCATTGCCGCAGGTCTCGGCTTGCGAACCGTCGCTGTTATAGATCGTCACGAAGGCATCGGTCCCGCTTGCGCGCGGCTCATGCAGCACCACGAGCTGATCGAATGCAAGGCCATCGCCGCGCCCGATCGCGCGCGCTTCTGGCACGCTGACGGTCAAGCCGATGCCGCGCAGATCGGCAATTACGATCTCGTTGCCGAGCCCGTTCATCTTGACGATGAGTCTGTTCGCGAGCGGGCTCAAAGGGGGCAAGTCCATTCATCCATGGCTTCGCATCCACCGTGCATATATTCCGCGGATGACCTCATTTTTACCGAAGTTTGGCCTTCGGCATGTGATGCCAACTTGCGAAATCGACCTCGATCACGGCCGGCCAATTCGCCTCGCCCAGAAAGCGCGGCACGTTAATTGCTCTCCCATGATATAGAAAAACTTCGACTTTGGCTGAGTTTTATCGCAGCCCATTGCCATTTTATGCGAGGATTGGCGTAGTGTCGCGCGCCGGACCGTCGCGAATGAAGCCCTTTGGCGCAAACCACAATTTTGGAGCGGTACATGAGGATAGGTAGCATCAACCGTTCGCTGGGTGTTGAACTGGCCTTTGGCCTGTTTTTGGCGCTCCTGGCCGCGCAGCCAGAGCCCGCCGTCGCGGAGGCCCCCGCCGTCCCCCCGGCCGCCGGTGATTCTACGCCAGCCCCAGTCTCGCCCGGCGTCAACGTAAAACCGATACCATCCAAGCCTGCCGATACCGGCTCCAAACCCCCGCCGGGGGTGCCGGACGACACCTCGGCGGTGACCCTTGAATTGACATCCCGCCCAGTTGCCTTCACGAGCGCGAGCGCGGAATGGGCGAATGGTTTCAAGTCGGTGGTAGGCGAGATAGCCAAAGTCGATGCGGCCGTCAAAAAGGCCGGGCTCACTCCGGCCGGACATCCTTTCGCGTTGTTTCTGTCAACCGGCGACAAAAGCTTTGAGTTCGAGGCGATGGTCCCGCTTGCCGCGAAACCCGAGGGCAAGGATCTCTCCGATGGCGTAAAAATTGGCGAGTCGCCCGCCGGCAAGGCGATCAAGTTCCTGCATCGCGGCGCCTACGACGATATCGATTCGACCTACGATCTCATCACCGCTTTTCTCGATGAAAAAGGTCTCGAATCGCAAAATCGCTTCGTCGAGGAATATCTTACCGATACGACCGAGCCAGACGATGGGAACCTCGAAGCCGACATCTATGTTTTTCTCAAGTAGCTTCCCAGAATTCCGGTCGCGCTTGCGAAAGCCTGCCACCGATACGCACCGGCGCGATTTTTGTGGCGAGGCCCTTGGCGTCGAGCTCGACCGCGATGGCACAGAGGGTTGCCGCACCGGATGCCGGTTCGAACCGCGTTGCGGGTAGCTTGGTTGTGAACCTGCGAACCGGTTCCTCCTTGTCCATGCCGATCACCGAATCATAATCCCCAGTCATTCCGACGTCGGTCACAAGGGCCGTGCCGTTTGGCAGTATTTGATGATCGGCGGTCGGCACGTGGGTATGGGTGCCCACGACGAGCGAAACGCGGCCATCGACGAAATGCGCGAAAGCCTGCTTTTCGCTCGATGCCTCGGCATGGAAATCGACAACCAAGGCGTCGCAGCCAACGCCCAAGGGGCAGGCCGATACCTCGCGCGCGATCGCCGCGAAAGGATCGTCCATGGCATCCATGAAAACGCGGCCCATGAGATTGACGACAAGCACGCGGGCACCGGATGCGGTCTCGAAAAGATTGGCGCCGCCGCCGGGCGTCCCGCGCGGATAGTTCAGGGGCCGGATCAGACGCCGCTCGCGGGCGATGAAGACGAGCGCCTCGCGCTGGTCGAAGGCATGATTGCCAAGCGTCACGCAATCCGCGCCCGCCGCGAGAATATCGGCGCAGATCGCCTCGGTAATCCCAAAGCCGCCAGCCGCGTTCTCGCCGTTTACAATAACGAAGTCGAGCTCCCAGGCTTGACGCAATTTGGGCAAATTCTCGAAAAGAACCGCGCGGCCGGCGCGGCCGACAATATCGCCGACGAAAAGGAGGCGCATGCTAGCGAGGAATCCGGCAGCTGATTAACTCGCGCTCGGTGAGCACGTAATCGAGGCTTTCGTCGCGCGCATCGTGGGGAACTTCAGGGAACTCCTGGCTCGCATAGGCAACGCCAACCGCGCAAATTGGCTTCTTGGCGCGTAGCCCCGCTAGACTACGGTCGTAGAAGCCGGCGCCATGACCGATCCGGTGCCCCGCCCGGTCGAACGCAGCCAAGGGCACGAACAAAAGATCAGGCTCGGCTTCCGGCGCGGCGGGCAGAGGCTCCTCGATCGCCATTTTACCCTGGAGGGTGGGTTCGCCTGGCCGCCACAGCCGGAACACAAGGGGCGTGCCACGCCGCCCAGTAACTGGCAAAGCCGTTTTGACCGCGGCGCCCGCAAGTTTTTCAAGGAGGGGCAAGGTCGAGGGTTCGGCCGCAAGCGGAAAATAGGCCGAGACGATCCCGGGGCGCAAGCTCAGGACGAGCGCGAGGCCTTCGGCCGCGAGATGCGCGGCATAAGCGGCGGCCGCCTCGATGCTCGTCTCGCCCCGCCGCGCCAAAGCCCGCGCGCGCAGGGCCGGCTTAGTGAGGAACATGACGCAACCGGCTGGAAGATTGGCAAGCGCGGGGCCACGATGGCCGTGGGATACCGATCCCGGGAACCTACAATGTAGGTGGGCGCCGTGTGGCCAAGCCCACGGGCGAGGCCAGGGACAGCTCCCTTGGAGATCGATAAGGCCCCGGGAATGCTGATCCAACACGCACCCCGCAGCTCCGCCAATCTAATGTAA
>DATBYR010000166.1:0-2227 GCA_036513565.1 Methylocella sp.
AATCTCGGCCATTTTTTTTTCGATCGCGGGAAAATCCTCCGGCGTGAAAGGCTCCGCGCGATAGAAATCGTAATAAAAGCCGTTCTCGATCACCGGCCCGATCGTGACTTGCGTGCCGGGAAAGAGCGTCTGGACCGCCTCCGCGAGGACATGCGCGGCATCGTGACGCACGAGTTCGAGCGCTCTCGGGTCATCGCGAGCGACGAACTCGATTCTAGCGTCGCTCGTCAAGGGATCGGCGAGGTCGTGCAAGGTTCCGTCGCGGGCGATCGCGACGGCGCGCTTGGCAAGCGATGGCGAAATGCTTTTGGCAATATCGAACCCGCTGACGCCGGGCTCGAATGGGCGGGACGCTCCATCCGGGAATGTTACGGAAATCAAGGCTTTTGCTCCTTCTTGCTCACTCGCCGATACCAATCGGCGTAAGCTCTTTTGAAGTCCTCGGAATTTATTCTTTGATTCACTCTGGCCGCGTAAGCAAGCCATGCCACCCCGAGGCCCTTTGGAGGCGCGGGGAGCGTCACAGTGTCGTGGCGCAGAAACGCTGCCGGCGCCGGCAACCAAACGCTTTGCTGTGACGGGAAAATTTTTTATTGCAAGATCGACAATCATGTGCTTTACTGTCAAGGAACCTACAGCAAAGATTACGCAACTTTTGTTTGTTGTTTGATGAATGATCATATTCGTATCTCACGCTAGAGGAGTTTTTCATTTTTATCGAAATCATCTCCTTTCTTTTTGCCATGCCGGCCATTTCCGATACCGCCGCCGCTTCTTAGCCATTTTGCGCACGATCCAGAAAGGAGCCTCTCGCTATAGAAATGTCAGGGCTTGTTGTCCGTCAAGAAACTATCTACCCGAAGACTCGCTTCTCGCCCGCGGTTCGGCCCGGGTGCTCTTGGTGTGGGCGGTTACAATCGGAACCCTCGCTCCTAGCACCACATAGATCATTGAAGTATTTGAATCAGGTGTTAAAATGAACTTTTTCGACATGAATTCGGAAGTCTGCAATCTGCGCGCCGAGGAGGAGCGTATTCTTGCTTCCTTCACCCGGCGCCTGATCGAGATCGCCGCCGTCGCGGGAACGCGTGGATCGGGCACTTCTCCAACCGCCGCGCTCAATGCGATGCGCCTGCCCGCGATCGCCCTCGACCAGCACGGGTTTGTCGCCGAGGTGAATGCTGCGGCCGAGGCCGTTTTCGACAATGATTTCAGGATCAAGGACCGGCGCCTTTTCGTTCGCGACCCGGCAGCCCGGGCTCTCCTGAAAGAAGCCATCGATCAACTGAAAACCTCGCCCCGTCTCAACCCGTTGGCTACCGAGCCGATCATCGTTCAGCGCCAGGACAAATTGCCGGTCATCGTGCGAACTTGGCGTTTCGACGGCGCGGCGCACTTGCCCGCGCAGGAAGTGGGCGCGCTTTTGACGTTAAATGCCTTGGGGCCGAAACCGGGACCACCCGCGGCGATCCTCGCCAAGACATTCCGCCTTACGCCCGCGGAGGCGAAGCTCGCCAGCGTCATCGCACGCGGCGCCTCTCCCGATATCGCGGCTCGAGAATTGAAGATTTCACGGGAGACCGCGCGCAATCAGTTGAAATCGGTCTTTGCCAAGACCGACACACATCGCCAAAGCGAACTCGTCGCGCTGATCTTGCAGGTCGAGTGACGGACGGGCGTGAGAGCAGGCGCCCTACGGGGACCCCAAGCGTGCCACCCGGGCCGCTCAAAACAGGACGCATCGATCTTCCCCGGCCTCCGCCGCTCTTGCGCCGGAGCGTTGTTCCGCAGGCTTCGCCGCGCGGGCGAGATTATACGCGGTGTTGATCAACGCAATATGCGAAAAGGCCTGCGGAAAATTGCCGACCAGACGTTTCGCCACGGGATCATACTCCTCGGATAACAAGCCAAGGTCGTTGCGTAGCGCGAGCAAGCGTTCGAACAAGCCGCGCGCCTCATCGAGTCTTCCCAAAAGCACGAGATTATCGACGAGCCAGAAGCTGCAGGCGAGAAATACGCCCTCGCCGCCCGGCAAGCCGTCCGCGGCCGTTTGCGTATCGTAGCGGCGCACGAACCCGTCCACCATCAAGCGGCGCTCGATCGCCTCGACCGTGCCGCGCACGCGGTTGTCTTCGGGGGGCAAGAAACCGGCGAGGGCGATCATGAGAAGGCTCGCGTCGAGTTCTTTTCCGCCATAGCTCTGCGTGAAAACGCCGAGCTCCGGATC
>DATBYR010000167.1:0-2408 GCA_036513565.1 Methylocella sp.
ACGTCCGCGCGGTTCTACGACGCCGAAGGCAAGTTGGCCGAGCGGCGAACGATCAGATCGGCAGCCTCGGCCTCGCTGATCGACAAGGGCAATTATCGCCATTTCATGGCGAAGGAAATCCACGAGCAACCGCAGGTTGCCGCCCGCGCGCTTGGGCATTATCTCAACCTGCCGGCCGGCCGCGCGGCATTGCCCTTCGTGCCGCCCGTCGACATCGTTGCTCTCCAGCGCCTGACAATTTGCGCTTGCGGCACGGCCTATTTCGCGGGGCTCACCGCCAAATATTGGTTTGAGCGATTTGCGCGGCTTCCCGTCGATGTCGAAATCGCCTCCGAGTTTCGCTATCGCGACCCGCCGCTCCAGCCAGGAGGGTTGACCATCCTGGTCTCGCAATCGGGGGAGACGGCCGATACGCTGGCGTGCCTTCGCGCCGCCAAGGCGAAGGGACAGAAGATCGTGGCAGTGGTCAATGAAGCAACCTCGACGATAGCGCGCGCGAGCGACATTGTCGCTCCGACCCTGGCCGGCCCAGAAATCGGCGTTGCTTCGACGAAAGCTTTCACGTGTCAGCTCGCGGTGCTCGCCTGCCTCGCGCTGGCTTTCGGCAAGGCACGCAACGTCCTCGACGAGAAAGCGGAGGCGCGGCTCGTTTCCGAACTCATGGCGATTCCGGGGCTCATCGCGCAAGCGCTAAAATGCGAAAGCGCCGTCGAGATCCTGGCCCGCGAAATCGCCAAGGTTCGCGACGTGCTTTATCTTGGCCGCGGCACATCCTATCCGTTGGCGCTCGAAGGGGCGCTGAAACTCAAGGAAATTTCCTATATTCATGCCGAAGGCTATGCGGCGGGGGAGCTGAAACATGGGCCGATCGCGCTCGTCGACCAGGACATGCCGGTGATCGTCATCGCTCCTAATGACTCCGTGCTCGAAAAAACGCTCTCGAACATGCAGGAAGTCGCCGCTCGCGGCGGAAGACTTATCCTGATTGGCGATGCCCGGCTCGCCCACGATTTTGCCACCGAGGCATCCGCGAGCATCGTCATGCCGGATGTCGCGCCGGAGTTCGCGGCGATGGTCTATGCGCTACCGGTCCAATTGATCGCCTATCATACCGCCGTCGTCATGGGGAAGGACGCCGACCAGCCGCGCAATCTCGCCAAAAGCGTCACGGTGGAATAGCCACGTCGCGCTTGCGAGAGACAAGCGCCACGCAACCGCGATGGCTGATCGAATCGAAAATCACCCGACAAGCCGTGCCGTCACCATGCAATAAAGCATCGGCAGGGACAGGACGAAATTAGCGCGCGAGGTCAGCATCGCGAGCCGCGCGGCCTGCGCCTTGGCGTCGTCGTCGGCGGCAACGAGGCCAAGCACTTTCTTCTGGTTCGGCCAGATGACGAACCAGACATTGAAGGCCATGATGAGGCCGAGGATGCCTCCGGTGATAAGGGTTAGGTTGTGGACCGCGCTGCTCGTCGAAAACACGATGAGGCCGGTCACCACGGTGGCGAGTGCCGACCATCGGAACCAAAGTAGGGCCTCGGGCGCGATATATTGGCCAATGGCGGGTTTCAGCTCCGGCGGAATCTTCGGCATGGTGGGGATTTGCACCAAGTTGAAATAATAGAGAAGACCGATCCACGTGATGCCCGAGACGACATGCAGGAACGTGAAGAACGCCCCGAAGTAGCCCCCTCCCAGGTTCGTGAGGTGATAGAGAAGGATAAGCAGGAACGTCAGACCGGCGCCGAGCGCCAGCGCGCGGTAGGGTTTTTCGAGGATCTGGGAAAGTTTTTCGAGGATGTTGGAAACGGTTGCGTCGATGTCGGCCATGACAAGCTCCTGAACCCAAGGGAAACGACGGTTGCGCCACGACGGCGGCGCGAATCGAAAACCGCCACCAGACAGTAGAGCTTTTGCTCTTTGTTTACCAGGACCGCAACGCATCGGCCGATGGATAGGGGATTGGCCAAAAGCTCCTCTTGCCCGGCTTCCCCCTCCCGGAACCGCCTATGGGAGCGTGCGCAATAACGAACGTGGAAAGGGAATACCCAAGCACTCAATACAAATTGTAAGTATTATCTAAATGAATAATTACAACATTACGTATACCAATATATCGTCCCAACTGTGTGAGAATGTCGCTGGATTAGTGTGGCAATAAAGAATTATTATGCGCTCATTAATTCATAAATATTTCCATTATTTACTATCGCGCCCGCGTGACTTAAAGCGCGGGGTGCCGCCGACCGCCATGCCGCCGAAGCCCATGCCATGATAGCCGCGCTCCCGCCCGACCATCCTCTGGCGGGCGCCTTCGCCACGGAGGTTGTGATAAGCGAGGGCGATTTTTAGCGCGGTATCCACCGCTTCCGACCCGGAATTGGTAAAGAACACGTGGTCCAAAT
>DATBYR010000168.1:0-25884 GCA_036513565.1 Methylocella sp.
GTTCGCGCTGGAAGCGGGCGATCGTCGCCGCGTCGAGTTTTGCCGCCCAGTTGAACGAGGGCGAGCAATTATAGGCCATCATCTTGCCGGGATATTTTTTCTGAACGCCTTCGGCAAAGGCGCGGGCATCGTCGAGGTCCGGCTGGGACGTTTCCCACCAAAGCAAATCAGCGGATTCGGCAAACGCAAGACCTCGGGCGATGCAATGCCGCAGCCCGGTGCCCTCTTTTAGCCGGAAAAACCCTTCCGGCGTGCGGCTGCCCGGCTCGATGAAGGGCCGGTCGCGCTCATCGACGTCGCTGGTAATGAGACGTGCCGATTCGGCATCGGTGCGGGCAACGACGAGAGTCGGAACCCCCATGACATCCGCCGAGAGGCGCGCGGCGGCGAGGCTGCGCTCATGCTGCGAGGTCGGGATCAAAACCTTGCCGCCGAGATGGCCGCACTTCTTTTCGGAAGCGAGCTGATCCTCGAAGTGGACCGCCGCCGCGCCGGCCTCGATATAGGCCTTCATGATCTCGAACGCATTCAGCGGGCCGCCAAATCCCGCCTCGGCGTCGGCCACGATCGGCGCGAACCAGTCGCGCGAGACCTTTCCCTCGGCATGTTCGATCTCGTCGGCGCGCTTAAAAGTGCGGTTGATCTTGCGGGCGAGCTCCGGGCCGGAATTGGCCGGATAGAGCGACTGATCGGGATACATCGCGCCGGCGACATTGGCGTCGGCCGCGACCTGCCAGCCGGAAAGGTAAATTGCTTCGAGACCGCCGCGAACCATCTGCATCGCCTGGTTGCCGGTGACGGCGCCAAGCGCATGCACATAGGGCCGCTCGTGCAGCAATTGCCAAAGCTTGTTGGCGCCACGCTCGGCGAGCGTATAGGAGATTGGAAACGAGCCGCGAAGCCGCACGACATCGGCGGCGCTATACGGACGGCGGACACCAGCGAAACGCCCTTTTGGGGCCGACGGAACGAGATCTTCAAAGGTGAGCGCCTTGTTCATCAATACTCTCCAAACTTCACTAGCGAATTCACAGAGATTGACAAAGTGCGTCAATCGGGCAGAATCTTATCCGAAACCATAGCATATCGAAGAAAATGCGCACTCATGCAATCGCTTGTTCGCGAATTGAAGTTGTTATGTAACATCCATACATTATAATGTTGTGCGAATGTAAATCTTGTCACTCATGAACGCTGCCGCCACAGCTCCCCGGAAAATCTTCGCCGGCCCCCGGCTCAAGCGGCTGCGCCGTGAGCGGCAGCTCACCCAGGCGGGCATGGCCGCCGAGCTCGACGTTTCGCCAAGCTATTTGAACCTGATGGAGCGCAACCAGCGCCCGATCACAGTCCAGGTCTTGATCCGGCTGACCGGCGTCTATGGCATAGATCCGCGCGACTTCATGGAGGGCGAGGGCGACCATTTGGTCAGCGAAATGGAGCAAATCCTTGCCGACCCGCTGTTTCGCGAGGCAGCGGTTCCCCGCGCGGAAGTGCGCGACGCGGCCGACAATTCGCCGGCTCTACTCGCCGCGATGGCGCGCCTCTACCGAGCCTATGCGGCGGCACGCGAGGCCAGCGAGGCAGGTGTCGCCTCCGGAACCGACCGCGACCGCGCCGAGCCCATTCCCGGCGAAGGCCCCGTCGACCGGATCCGCATCATCATGCATGAAGCGCGCAACCACTTCCCGGAACTCGAAGACGCGGCCGAGAGCTTCGCGGCCGAGCTGGCGCTCGCGGGAAACGGTCTTTACTTCGCCTTGTGCGAACATCTTCGCGCCCGCCACGGCATCCGCGTCAGGGCGCTGCCGGTCGAGGTCATGGGCGACCGGCTGCGCTGGTACGATCATCACCGCCGCCAATTGATGATCTCGGAAGTCGTGAAGCCGGCGGGCCGGACTTTTCAGGCGGCCTATCAGCTTGCCTTGAGCCAATTCGGGGAACTCTTGAACGCCATCGCGGCGCGGCTGGAGCCAAACGACGATTTGAGCCGCCAGTTGCTGCGGATAACGCTTGCCAATTATTTCGCGGGCGCCGTGATGATGCCTTATGGGCGTTTTCACGAAGCGGCCGAGCTTGCCTCCTACGATGTCGAGATTCTGGGCGCGCGTTTCGGAGCGAGTTTCGAACAAGTGGCGCACCGCCTGACGACGCTCGGCCGTCAGACCGCGCGGGGCGTGCCGTTTTTCCTCGTTCGCGTGGATATCGCCGGCAACATTTCGAAGCGGTTTTCATCGAGCCGGTTTCCGTTCGCCCGTTCCGGCGGCACCTGCCCATTGTGGAATATTCACGCGACGTTCGCCGAGCCCGGCCGAATCTTGACGCAGGTCATCGAGCTCACCGACGGTTCGCAATGGTTTTCGATCGCCCGCACCGTGCACCGCTCGCTCACGCCCTGGGGCGCGATCGAGCCGCGCTTTGCCATCGGGCTCGGCTGCGAGATCAAATATGCGAGGCGCCTCGTCTATGCCAAGCGGCTCGACTTCAATGCGCCCGATGCGACGCCGATCGGGATCAACTGTCGGCTCTGCGACCGCCCCGCTTGCCCGCAGCGCGCGGCGCCCCCGGCCTTGCGGCCGCTGCTCGTCGACGAGACAATACGCAGCATCTCGCCGTTCACGTTCAAGGATGTGTAAGTTTTTTGGGATGGCCCGCTTCGAAAGGCGTCAACCGAGAAAGCCTGGCGCAAATCTGGGATCATTTTCCTGCGGAATTCAGCGCCAAAAAAGCCATTATGAATCAAAGCACTAATTTTGGTACGGGGGGCTTGATTTCCGCACAAGCTTCACGGACTACGACGCTTGCGTAACAAAGCAAGGAAGAGGTGCGTCTGGGGGACGACAAAATCCGCATTTCCGGCGCTTGGCGAGCCACTGCCACTGGCTTTGGCGCATGGACCCCCCATGTCGAGGGTTTGGCATTGCCAAAATTCGTCGAAAGTGGCAATTTCAGTCTCAACAAGCTCGTCATCCGGTGGGTATCTGGTAAATAGACCACCCGGCCGGGGGCAGACTAACCGAAGTGCCGGCCAACAAATGTTCGAGGGGCAGTCAATGGTTTGGGCTATCGCAATACTCTGTCTTGTTCTTTACACACCGCTCGCTGAGTACGCGGCACATCGCTGGCTGATGCACTATCCTGGGTTGGGAAGGGGTTCGTGGTGGAGAGAACACGCCATTGAGCATCATGGCAAGGGTCGCAACGATGTGAACATCGACATCAACGCATTGAGCGTCGTGGCCTCGGTAACCCCATTGCTCGTATTCGCCATTTTCCTCGGCTGGGCTTGGGTTGCTTTCGTTCTGTTTGCGTGCATCGGCTATGCGGCGCTTTGGTCGTCGTTACATGAAGCCTACCATGGCGTTTCCGAGAACTGGGTTACCAAATTCCGGTTCTACAACATTTGGCGTAACCATCACTTGAAGCATCACCAACGGCCGACAAGGAATTTCGGAACGGTTTTCATCTTCACCGATTGGCTTTTTGGGACCCATGTTTAACGATCCAAGAAGTCGCGGAGTGTCTCGTACATATCTTTAGGGCACCTCTCTTTAGGGCACCTCGAAAAATATCCTCTTAAGGTGTGATGACCGGCGCATCGCGGTGCCTGAAGTCGCTATGAAACGGCGGGGAGGGCTAACACGAGGAATGGCGGGCTCGCCGCGCGACGCGGCCAGCGCCACTCGATAAGGCGGTGAATGGCGATCATCGGGGCCTGGGAGGCATTCATTCGAGACGTCTTGCAGCCGCGCTTCCTGCCGGAGATCACGCCGACCGAATGAAACTACGTGGTCGATATCCGCGGTGCGTGGGCGCAGCGGGTCGATGTCGCTTCATCCAGCGTTACAGGTCGGGCATGGAGCACAATCGTGGCGAGGAGGTCGATGCACCCTTTGCCAGAATCGACCGCATGGGCCGGACAATTTCGATATCTACTGGATGCGGCATACTTGGACATGGTGGCGGCTCTATAACTGCATGACGCTCGTCGAGGCGCTTCGCATTCTCGAAACGGACGGTATTCTGCATCCGGTCTGATCACGGCCACCCGCTTCCCGGTGGAATAGTTGTTGGTCACCGCGTAGCCACGGCAAACGCAGCCATGAGCGAATACCGTCGGCTCCGCGTGGTTGATCGGCAGGCGCTCAGGCGCTGTCTCCTTTGGTTGACGGCGGTCGAGGCCGATGCGGTCGATCTCTTTCAGCAATTAAGAATCGCGGAAATTCGCCGATCGCCACATTGACCATCGCAGGCAAGTCTACGCAGCCTGAAACACTCGGCTGTGTTGGCGAGGCGCTAAAAATTCCGGTGACGCAGCCGTCCGAGGAGCCATCTCTCCACGATGCGCACCGCTTGCTCGACTTTCCCCTTGTCCCTAGGACGCCTCGGCCTCGCCGGCAAGACGGCGGTGTAATGTGCGGCCATTTCGGCAACGGTGCGATTGACCAGAAGATCGTAGCGAGAGGCCTTGATGACCGCCGCCTTGGTATTGTCCGGCACGAGAAGATGCGGCGCGCCGCCGGTCGCCTCGAACGCATGTGTATGGGCGCCGATCTAATCAACGAAGGTCTGCATCCAAGTCGCTCACGCAAAAGTGAAGCTCGACGCCCCGCGCACGGCGACGAAAATTTGCGTCGTGCGGATTTCGCCGGTCAGCCGGTCGAGCGAGGATGACCGGCACGCCGTCGCCGGCGTTATGGTGGGCGACTTCAATCGGCATTTCCCTTTGAAGCGATCGCGGAGGCGGCAGTTCGTCGAGTTGAAATCCGAGGAGCAACTCGACGTGCAAACCTGCACCGGGTCCGCGGCCAGCTTGCCGGCGAGCGCACATCACTAGTCTAATGAACCAGATCCGGAGTTTGCTCCTGGAACGCGGTCACATCGCGCGCGGGGGCGCGCCAAGCTGGTGTCTTGCCTCGCTGAACTCCGGGGCGACCAAACTCCGGTCCTTGGCCCGCGTATTCACGTTCTTCTCCTGGACATGCGGGATCGTTGGATGGCGCTCGATCAGCGGATCACCAAGTTGGATAAGGAGTCGCCGAGCATGCGCGCGGTGACGTTCACGCGCGTCGCCTTCTCACGATCCCCGGCATCGGACCTCTGAACGCGTCGGCGCTCATTGCCGCGACCGGCGGCGCGCGGACCTTCGCGCGAGGTCGTGACCTGGCAGCCTGGCTTGGGCGCGTACCGCGGCAGGCGACGACCGGTGGAAAACCCCACCTCCTTGGGATAACAAAGCGCGGAAGCAAATACGCAAAATGCTGATCCAAGGCGCGCGGGCAGCGATGCCGGCCCTCGGGAAGGGCGATACGCGGCTAGGCGCTTGGCTACGCGCGCTCTTGGCGCGAGCGCATGACAACATCGCAGTTGTGGCATTGGCCGCCAAGATGGCTCGAATCGTCTGGGCGCTCCCGCGCCATGAACGCACCTATGAAGCGGCTGCCAGGCAAGCCTGAAACCAATTGCTCGCCGCGCTGGTGCGGCGATCGCCGACGTCTGCGTGTGGCTGAGAGGAAGATGGCCTGACAATCGACCGGCATTCTGAACCCCTTTGGCGGAAAATGGCGCTCGACGCCCGCCCCTTTACGAGGACCGGGATGCGCGGATCTCCATCTTGGCCAACAGCCTAGCTGAAAGGCCGGATACGTTTTCGCTGATTGCCCAGGCCAGATGAAACAAACCACTTGCCGGCGGGGCGGCCCTACGTTTTGGTACGATTGACGCTTCCGCGGGGGCGCTCAGGCATTACCGGCATCCGAGGAGAGTTGACCAAGGTCGATGCCTGCCTTGCGGAACGCTCGCTCATACTTCGAATCCAACGCGGAATCGAAGACGAGAGAGGGATCGGCCGGACAATTGAGCCAGCCATTATGCTGTATCTCGGCCTCGAGCTGACCCGCCGCCCAACCGGCATAACCCAAGGCAAGCAGCGCCCGACCAGGTCCAGAGCCGCGCGCGATCGCCTGTAAAATATCAATCGTCGCGGTCAAGGACACGCCTCCCCCGATGGGCAAAGTGGAATTGTCGATGGAAAAATCGTTGGAATGAAGCACGAAACCGCGGCTGGTGTCGACGGGGCCCCCGCTCAGCACCAGCATGGAACTCGCCTCCGCCGGCAAACGAATCGCCTCATCCGGGCCGATCACTTTAAGTTGCACCAGAAGCTGCGGAAAATCGACCCTTTCCGCCGGGCGGTTGACGATGATCCCCATCGCGCCCTCCTCGGAATGGGCGCAAACGTAAATGACCGAGCGGGCAAAGCGATCATCGAGCATCCCCGGCATCGCAATAAGCAACTGCCCATCGAAATAGCCGCTCTGGCTTTGCCGCGAGGCCGATGGTGAAATTTTCGATCCCATGTCACACGCCCTATAGGAGTCAAGCGAACTCGAGACAATCGCGGTTGCGGCTTTCACGCCTGCGAAATAAATTGACGGACACATCGGCCAATGACCCGCATATTTCCATGCAAATGTCCTTCCAGCTTTCAAACCTTGCTTGGAGAGCAGCTGTCCTATTTGCCTGCGCGAGCCTTGCGCCGCTTTTATTTCCCGCCAGCTTACACTGTGATCCTTACGCGAGCACGGGGGCATTTGGACAGAAATCGTCGTTGCGGCTGATTGCCGCTGGGGGCGGCCCGCCGCAAAGCTTTTATCGCGCCGGGATCGAAATCCGCCTCGATCCCGGCGCCCTCACCTATTGGCGGATGCCTGGCGGCGCCGGCGTCCCGCCGGTATTTTCTTTCGAAGGCTCCGCGAATGCCTCCGACAATGAGGTTTCCTATCCGGCACCGTTGCGAATCGACGAGGACGGAACCGAGGCTTTCGGCTATCGCGGCCGGGTGATTTTTCCGGTTCGCGTCACCCCCAGGGATGCCACCCGCCCCGTCCTTTTGGTCTTGAACGCGTCCTATGCTGTTTGCAGCCGGATATGCGTTCCGGCCAAAGCCGAGGCTAGGCTTACCTTGCTCCCCGCTCCGGAGGCCGGGACCGCCAACCCGGAAGCCGCCGCGATCGCCGCGGCGGAAGCCGCGGTGCCTCTCCGTCTAACGCCGGAACAACGCGACGCCAAAGTAACGATCACGCGCGATGAAACGGCGCCTACGCCGACCTGGCGTCTGTCGCCGCGCGGCGGCGGCGTGCAGGATCTCTTCGCCGAGGCCCCCCCAGGCTGGTATTTCGAGACACGAAAATCCAGCCGCCCTGACGAATTCCTGATCGTCGAAGCCGAAAAGCCGCGAACCGGCGGCCGCGAACCCGTCCCTGTGATCCTGACGTTGAGGAATGAACAGCAAAGTTACGAGTTCGCGGTTGACCTCGATGCCACCTCCGTCCCATGAAACATATTCCAGGCGACTCCTGGACCCGCTCGCGATGGACCAAAGCCAGAAAAAAACGAAAACCGCCTTTGCGATTCCTCGATCACGGCGGCGTTTTCGCGTAGCATAAAGCCTGGACAGCAAGATAATTCCCGCGGTAATCCGACGCCCGTGGTGCAAGGAGCAACGATGGCAATCCAGAGCGGAGATCCAATCCCCAAGTCCACACTCACGGTCATGACGCCGGATGGCCCTCAACTGCGGACCACGGATGAGATTTTCAAAGGCCGTAAAGTGGTCCTTTTCGGCGTCGCCGGGGCTTTTACTCCTGTCTGCGACAAACACCATTTGCCAGGTTTTCTCGACAACCTCGATCAATTCAACGCGCACGGGGTGGATGAAATCGCAGTGACCGGCGTCAACGATGTTTTCGTCATGGAGGCATGGGCAAAAAGCGCCGGAGCCGACGGCAAGATCAGCTTTCTCGCCGCAATGGCGATTTCGCGCGCGCTCTCGGGCTTTCGCTCGATCTCACCGCGCGCGGGCTCGGCATCCGCTCGCAGCGCTATGCCATGATTGTCGACTATGGCGTGGTCCGAAAGCTCAACGTCGAAGCGGCGCCTGGCAAGGTCGAAACGTCAAGCGCGGAAGCCCTGCTGAAGCAACTCTAGGTCCTTTCGCACTCACGGCGGGCTATGGCGCCCTGTCGCGTCTCCGGCGCGTCCTCCGCGCCTCAACCATGTTACCGAGGCGAATGCCCCGAGCCACGAACCCGCTGCAGCAAAAAGGACGTAGACGGCGTTTTCCGTATAGCTGATTACCGCAAAAGCAGACAGCAGATACCAGATGGCGCTCCAGTTCGCGGCCCAAACACGACGTCTGCCGGTCACGGCAGCGTTGAAGAACACGTAGGCTGCATCTGTCGCAGCGGTGGAGGCGAGCACGCCCATTGCGATGAGCGGGTTGACTGGGAGGATCATGCGGGGGTCTTCCTTGGGGCTGCTTCAAGTGCCGATTTACGCCGAAGCGCTGTCAACGGCTTCGGCCCTTTAGACCAGGGCTATTTGAACCCGGCCATGCCTTTGCGGGCGAGCGCGTCGGCTCGCTCGTTCATGACGTCCCCGGCGTGACTCTTCACCCAGCGCCAGTCGATGGTATGCGGCGCGGCGGCCGCCTCGAGCCTTTGCCATAGTTTGACATTCTTGACAGGTTTTTTATCAGCGGTGCGCCAGCCATTGCGTTTCCAGGCGACCATCCATGCGGTGATGCCGCCCTTGAGATAATTCGAATCTGTATGGAGATGGACCACGCATGCCCTGTTCAGCGCCTCCAGGGCCGCGATCGCGGCGGTCAATTCCATGCGATTGTTGGTGGTCGAGGCGTCGCCGCCAAACAGCTCTTTCTCAAGGCCGCCGCAGCTGAGAATTGCGCCCCAGCCGCCCGGACCTGGATTGCCGGAACAGGCACCGTCGGTCCAGATCGAAACCTCGCCGTTCATCGCAGCAAACCGAGTTCGCGGGCGGTGCCAGTCTGTTGATGAAAGCACAATTTGCCGATATATTCGAGCGGGTCCTTGGGATGCACCAAGGCATCCGCCGGTACATTCAACCAATCGACGAGGCGTGTCAGGGCAAAGCGCAGCGCAGCCCCCCGCGCGAGGACGACGAACGCCCCGACTTCCGCTCCGGTTAATTTGCGGACGCTCTCGTAGGCGTTAAAAAATGCCAATCCCTTGGCGATGTTGAACGAACCGTCCGGTTCGAAACACCAGGCGTTGAGACAGATCGCGACATCGTAGGAGAGTTCATCCGTGCAGGCGAAGTAGAAATCGATGAGCCCGGATAATTCATCGCCAACGAACAAGACGTTGTCGGGAAAAAGATCGGCATGGATGACGCCTTTCGGCAAATCGCGCGGCCAGCTCCCGGCGAGATAGGCCAACTCGCCCGCTATTTCCGCGGCGAGACCCGGCCGCACGTCATCGGCACGCGCGCGCACCTCATCGAATAGCGCCGGCCACGCTTCGAGGCCCAAGGCATTGGGGCGATATAAGGCGAAGCCGGCGCCAGCCCGATGCAGTTTGCCAAGCGCCTCGCCAACGGCCGCGCAGCAATGGACGCTTGGGGTTCTGCGCCACATGCCTTCGAGAAAAGTCACGATTGCCGCCGGGCGGCCCGCGATCCTGCCGAGCGCGCCGCCATGTCTGTTTCTTACCGGTTGCGGGCAATTTAGTCCGTGACCGGCCAGATGCTCCATGAGCCCAAGGAAAAACGGCAGGTCTCCTTCGTCGACCCGCTTTTCATAGAGCGTGAGGATGAAATAACCAGCATCGGCGTGCAAAATATAATTGGAATTCTCAACCCCTTCGGCAATTCCTTTCAAGGCCAGCACGTGGCCAAGATCATAGTCGCCAAGAAAGCTGGCAAGATCCGCCTCGTTGACTTCGGTATAAACAGCCATGGCGCATCCGCGCGGTTAAACAGGCGCGCGGTCGGCCCGCGGCGCGGTTTGGTGTTAGCCACGCCAATGCAGGAGGTCAAACGCGAGCGCGCGATCGTTTCAAGCTCATCGGTTCTATCTGCTTGGAAGCCCTGCGGCCTCTACGCGGAGAGACGCTCTGGATTCTTGCCGATTTCGGCAATTACCGCGCTGGCGTCGGGCTGGATGACGCCGCATGACACGATAAGCTTGGCCGCATCGTCCGGGCTTATTTGAAGTTCAATCACATCGCGCGCCGGCAAAAAGAAGTAAAATCCGGTCGTTGGATTGGGGGTGCAGGGCAGAAAAACCGAAACATGTTCCGCGCCCGGAAGATGCCCGGCAATGACTTCGGCGGGCGGCGCACAGATGAAAACAAGGGACCATTTGCCCTCGCCCGGAAACTCGATCATGCCCACCTTCCGGAATGCGGTGCCCGATTGGGAAAACACGGTCTCGAAGATCTGTTTCACGCTTTTATAGATCGAACGGACGACCGGCATGCGTGCGAGAGTCGCTTCGCCGAGCCTGATGAAGCTCCGGCCCGCGAGGTTGGCGGCAAGAAAACCCAAAAGAGTGAGCCCGAGAAAAGCGAAAACCACACCGAGACCATGCAATTGGAATGGCAAAAAGCTATCCGGCCAAAACCTCACCGGGATGAGGCGCTTGACCCAATTGTCGATGGTATCGACGAACCACCAGACGATGTAGGCGGTAATAGCGAGCGGCCCGGCGACGACGACCCCGGTCAAGAACCAATTGCGAATGCGTCCGCCGAGGCCAGGGCCCCTGAGTTTCATAACCGGGACATTATATGCGGCATACGCGGCTTGGAGATCATGGTCCGCAAGCGCGTTCTCGATCCGCGTGACGAATCCTTGAACGTCTGCAGCTCCTTGCAAGGGAGGTCGCGTCTGTGGCGGTATTTTCGGCATGGTTCGCCCCTCGGCATCGTATCTCGTTTATCAGGTCCCGCTACGTCGCCGGCGCAAAAAATTCGCGGCGTCTCCAAAATCCGTCTGAACCGGAATTGTCTTCACATTTTTGCCTCCTTGGAGACATTCTGCCGAATTGTGCGTGACATTGCCTTTGACGTGAGCTAGGGTTTTGCTCTGAGCCGTTCAAGGCCGAAGCCGTAATAAGTCCGGCGCAGCAGTCCAAGTCTTGGGAGGACACCTGTTCTATATCGCCCCAACACCACAATGTGGTGTAGTCTTCATAAGGAAGGTAAGGGCAAAGAACAGGTTATGGACAGGACTCATAGGGGCGAGGATACGCAAAGTATCTTCGCCTCCTTTTTTACGCAACCGCCGCTTTCCCACAAACGCCGCGCGCTGGCGCGAGAGCGCTTCACTCCGGCTTCTTACCGCCGCCGGATTCAGGTGCCGGCGTATCCCTGGATGGCGCGGCTTGGTCCTGGCCGGACTTGCCCTGAACGGCGCCTTGCGGCTTATCGCGAACGGTGCCATCCGGCTTATAAAGAGCCTCGGCCTCCTCGCTCATTTCGAGGCACGTCAAGAGTTCCACGTAGCTAGGCACAGGCGCGGCGCCTTGCGCGACGCAATCCTTGCGGTCGCCGGGCTTGAAATGGGCCCACTTTTGCGCGAGTTCCGCGCGCGCGTCGTTCTCGTCCTTCATACAGCCTCGATAAGCGAGATTCTTGTCGTCGCCGGTATAGGCCCGCGCTTCCTGGCATGAGCGGGCAACGTCGAAATGCGGCACCTCGTCCGGTTTCGCCGATGCCGAACCGGGGAGTGCCAGCAGAGCAATCCAAATCAGCCTCTCGATGATCCGTTGCATGACTGACGTTGTAGGCCTCGCGCATCTGGTGGCGGTCAGTTTCGGCTTCCGTCCCATTTTCACGCCTCGCGCCTTCCCGGTGTGGGTGTTGATCAATGAACTCTCGAACTCCGCCAGCACGGATGGCACTGCCAGCATTCGGCCCATGTGTCGCCAAGGACCGGAACCCGGCTCGCGCGAAACGGAACGGTTTTAAGCGGTCATAGCGTCGGCTGTTCGAACAGCTGACGCTATGACTATGACCTCAGTCCGCGAATGGGATCGTTAGTTCCGTCTCGTTCGTGTCCACCACGAACACCGCGAGGAGCTTGGCCGGCTTCGTCTCACTGGCATTGGCGCTGACGCCGTGGCGGTCGCCGGGCAGCTCAGAGAAGTTCTGTCCGGCCTCGTAGGTCGTCACCGGCCCGTCGTTGACCTGACTGCGGATCGCCCCCTCAACCACGGTCGCGTAGATGAAGCTGGATTTGGCATGCGTGTGGCCAGGCGAGTAGCCGCCCGGGCCGTATTCGACGAGCACGCCCTTGATGCTCTTGCCGGGAACGTTCGGCAGCTCGTGCTGGTAGACGATGGTCACCTTGGCGTTCTTCGACTTCGGGGCTTCCGCGAGGACGCTGCCGAACGGCAGGGTGGCGACAAGCAGCGAACAGACGATGCATTTCATGGAGCCCTATCCTTCGGTTGGCGGATGCAGAATCAGGCTCCTGCCTGTGAGCGGCGGAACCATTCGTCGAGACCGATGCGGCCGAGGCGCGCTTCGCCCAACGGCACGAGTGAGCGCTCCTCGACCCGGCCGCCGAAGTATCGGGCCTCGGGGTCGCTCACGACCTCACGCGGGTCGCCGACCGCCTTCAGATAGCGGGCGATGATTTCGTTGAACGGCGCTCGTTCCGGGCCGGCGATCTCGACGATGCCGCTTCGCGGCGCCGCGAGCGCCACATCGGCGACGATGGCAGCAACGTCGTCCGCCGCGATGGGCTGGAACAGGCCGGGCGAAAGCCTGACCACGTTTCCATCCGCACTTGAAGCTGCGATGGCGTCGAGGAATTCCAGGAACTGGGTCGAGCGGATGATGGTGTAGGGGATGCCGGAGGTCTCGATCAGTTTCTCTTGGGCGACCTTGGCGCGGAAGTAGCCGTTGTCGGGCGTCCGGTCGGTTCCGACGATGGATAGCGCGACATGGTGCCGGACGCCGGCTGCGGCCTCCGCCGCGAGAAGGTTGCGGCCGGAGGTCTCGAAGAATTCGAGCACCGCCTTGTCTTCAAATGAGGGCGAATTGGCGAGGTCGATCACCACCTGCGCACCGGCCATGGCCTCTTTGAGGCCCTCGCCGGTGATGCTGTTGACGCCGCTATTGGGCGAGGCGGCGACGACCTCGTGGCCGCCCTGGCGCAAAATGGCGACGGTCTTCGAGCCGATCAGGCCGGTGCCGCCGATGACGACAATCTTCATGGTTTACCTTCCCTTGTCGATGACTGGCGACCCTCAACCGACATCCACCGGATGACCGGCTTCCTAACCGACATTGCCGCCGGAGGACGGCATTTGCAAGAAGCGGTCCCGCGCCTGGAATGCGAGGAAGCTCCAATGGGTCTCCGGTTCGCGGATTCCGGTGCGCTTAAGACTCCTCCCCTGCCTGAAACAAAGGAGGATGAGATGCACCGCCCTACGATTGCGTACATGGACAACGGCCTGCCCGGTTCAATGCCTGTCAGAGCGGGATTCTGTTCCCGGATGCTGACGAACGTGCCGGAAGCGATTTGCCTCATTGAACCAATTTGGCCCCGGACGCCGCGCCGCGCAAGCGAGAACAGCTCGCAGCGCGTTGCTTGAGCCGGCTCCGGCAGAAGCGAAAGGAAACTCGCGCATTTGCGTTGACACATGATCTCGTTCAAACTCCGGAAGCTGTGCCAAGCCGACAAAGGCGCCGCAAGCGCAGCCGGTGCGGCGGCCGCTCCGGACGCAATCTGAAGGGATGCCACCAAGGGCACATTCGGCGGCCCAAGTCACCGCTGGCGGCGCGCGGGAGGCGGAGACAAAATGGCGGCGGAACCGGGCGAGGAAGTCGCACGATGTCGGGGGCGGTCTCGGCCGGCGCCTACACGGCCGGGGTCTTCGACTCCAGGCGCTTGACGAATGGGAGAACGCCCGCAGCGGACCCAGCGCTAGCAAGATCCCGTACCACAGGGTGGGCATCAAGGTCATTTTGTACATTTCCGCCGGCGCGATCACCGCGGCGGCCGGCGCCATCGCCCTCGCCGATGCGGTGGACAAACCCGGTGTCCGAGCGCGGGTCAAGGCACGCCGCCCGTCATCCCTCGTAATGATCCGCAATGAGCCGGTCGAGCAGCCGGACGCCAAACCCAGAACCCCAGCTTTGATTGATCTCGCTTGCCGGCGAACCCATCCCGGTGCCCGCGATATCGAGATGCGCCCATGGCGTGCCGTTGACGAAGCGCTGGAGGAATTGCGCGGCGGTGATCGACCCGGCATGCCTGCCGCCGATGTTTTTCATGTCGGCGACTTTCGAGTCGATCAGCTTGTCGTATGCCGCCCCGAGCGGCATACGCCATAGCTTTTCGCCAGTGGTCTTGCCCGCGGCGATGAGCCGCTCGCCTAGCTCGTCGTCATTGGTGAAAAGACCCGCGTGCTCCTGGCCGAGCGCGACAAGGATCGCGCCGGTCAGGGTCGCGAGATCGACAATGAATTTGGGCTTGAATTTGTCCTGAACATACCAAAGCAGATCGGCGAGGACGAGACGGCCTTCGGCGTCCGTGTTGATGACTTCGATCGTCTGGCCGGACATCGATTTCACGATGTCGCCCGGACGCTGCGCTTGCGGACCCGGCATGTTTTCGACAAGACCGATGGCGCCGAGCACGTCCACCTTGGCCTTGCGTCCGGCGAGCGCCAGCATGAGGCCCACGACGCAGGCGGCTCCGGCCATGTCGCCCTTCATGTCCTCCATCCCGGCGGCGGGTTTGATCGATATGCCGCCGGTGTCGAAGCAAACCCCCTTGCCGGCGAAAGCAATCGGCTTCGCCTTGGTCTTGGTCTTCGCGCTGTCCTTCGCGCTTTTCGCGCCGCGCCAGCGCATGATGACGATGCGGCTTCCGCGAACCGATCCCTGCCCGACCCCGAGAAGCGCACCCATGCCGAGTTCGCGCATGGCGGCTTCGGCGAGGACCGTCACCTCGACTCCGAGCTTCTTAAGCGCCGCGGCGCGCTTGGCGAATTCTTCCGGGTGGAGGATGTTCGCGGGTTCGTTGACAAGCGAGCGGGCGGTCAGCACACCGTCCGCCACCGCCTCCCTGCCTTTGGCTTCGCGGCGGACCGCGGCCGGCTCGTCGACGGCAAGAACAATATCGGCGCGGCCCTTGCTCTCCTCATCTTCGTTCTTCTTGGTCTTGTAGTGGTCGAACCGGTAATCGCGGAGCCGCATCCCGAGCATGAATTCGGCGCCCGCGCGGGCCGGATCCTTGGGGGGCAGCGGCGGATCGAAGGCGATGGTCGCGCTTGCATCATGGCCAAGCTTGCCCATGACAAAGCCGCCGAGGCCGGCGTGGTCGGGCGGCGGTGGCGGCACGTTCTTTTTGATTTGGCCGTCCCGATCCTCGCCGTCGCCATCGCCGCCGGTCCCAACCACGACCAGCCGTTCGGTCGCAAGCCCGGCGGGCGCGACGAGATCGAGCGCGGTCAAAGCCTTCCCCTTGAACTTGACGGCGGCGGCCGCCTTCTTGATCAGCGCCTCTCCTCGATCGCCAATGAGGCGACGGGTCGCCGCGCCAAAAGCGAAATCCTTGCCCATGAAAATGACCAGAGTCCGCGCGCGTCCGGCTTCGGCCCCGGCCCGTTGGGGCGAGGCCTGCGTCTGAACCGGCAACGCCGCGAGCGCGACAAATTCGATTTTCAATGGTTCGCTCATCTGTTCCCTGCCGCGCCGGGCAGCGCGTTTGCGCCGGCGTGTTACTCTGTTAGAGCGCTTCAAAACCACTTGTTTGTTCCAGCGGAACCCCGCGCGGTTTCGCAAAGCCGTTAAAGCGCCTGGCCGTTGGGACCATCGGTTCGATCCTATCATGGCTAACCTCCGCCTGGACAAGCAGGCGCGAGAGCCGCCACAAAATCATGCGCAAACAACAAGTTTGGCGTCCGAACAACTTTAACCCTAAATCGGAATCAGGCTCGAAAGACCCTTTTGTCCGCCAAGAAATCGCCACTCCTTATTGCTTGAATTGCTTCCCAAATGCGCAAATCCGAGCATGGGCGGAGCCAAGCGGAACGAGGAAGAAGCGCGCGGGCGTCCAACGGCAACGGCACGCGAAGGGAAGGAATTGCCGCCGCGCGTCATAACGGCATGCGCGGCGAAGTCCAGTATCGGAGCCGGTTTCCAGCAAAATGGCGGACATGATCCCTCACGAAAACAATTGCGATGGGAATAGTCGCGCGTCCGCCAAACGCCGGACGTGCATTCCGGCGGGATGCGCATTGGAAACGGCGGCACCCGTACGCGCGGCGTTGACGGACGCCGGCCTGGATTTCCTTGCCTTTCTCGGCTCTCGCCTCGCCAAACCCAGCGCTGGATTGACGCGATGATCGGTTGGACGCTAGGCCGCTACTTGTCCACGCGATTCCTGCAGACCATCGCGGCGGTATTTCTGATGATTTCCGGCATGATCTATGTCGTCGATTTTGTCGAGCTTTTGCGGCGCGCCGGAAACGTTCAGGGCGTATCGGCCGGAGATATCGCCTACCTCTCCTTTCTGCGTCTCCCTTCGGTAGCCGAGCAGATCATGCCGTTTTGCGTGTTGTTCGGCACGATGGCGGCGTTTATTAACCTGACCCGCAAATTGGAACTGCTGGTGGCCAGAGCCGTCGGCGTCTCGGCCTGGGGATTTCTGCTTCCTCCGCTCGCCATAGCGGCCGCGGCCGGAATTGGTTCGGTGGTGCTGTTCAATCCGGTCTCCGCGGTCATGAAGCATCGCGCGGACGCGATCGAGACGCGGCTTTTCGGCCGAAACGGCAAGCAAAATTATGACACAAGTCTGTGGATCAGGCAAAAAAGCGTCGATGGACAGGCGTTCATAAAGGCCGGCCAAGTGTCGGCGGACGGCACCAACCTGACATCCGCCGCCGCTTATGTCTACGGTCGCGCCGGGACATTCGAACAAAGGATCGAGGCACAAACCGGCAAACTCCTGCCCGGTGTCTGGCAATTTGACCATGTGCGGATCACGGCGCCTGGAGAAGAGCGCTTTGCTGCCGGAACTTATCTTCTCGCCACTAGCCTTTCGCCGGAGGAGGCCGTCCGAGGCCTGAACCCGCCAGATTCCGTGCCGTTTTGGGACTTGCCTTCCGTGCGCGCCGCGGCCGAGACGGCTGGCCTCGACGGAACTCGCTACCGGCTTCAGTTTCACATGCTTCTGGCGAGACCGCTCCTGTTTATCGCCATGGTTTTAATCGCGGCGGCATTTTCCTTAAGGTTTTTTCGTTTTGGTGGCATAGAGAAGATGGTTTCCGGTGGCCTGGGCGCGGGGTTCGTGCTTTATGTAGCGGTAAAGTTCGTCGGCGATTTGGGCGGGGCCGGTTTGCTTAGCCCGCTCGCCGCCGCATGGTCCCCGGCCGTCGTCGCGAGCCTGCTCGGCGCGTTCGCTTTGCTGAATAAGGAGGACGGTTGATGGGGCGGCGTTTTTGCCCCGCCAAGGCGATCGCCCCCATCCTTCGGGCGCGGCGTTTTATCCGGCTTTCGCGCGCGCTGGCATTTGCTTTGTCCGGCGCCGCGCTGTTGGCCGGAGCCTTGCCGGCGGCGGCGCAGACACCCACAGGCCGCGAGACAAAAAAAGCTCGCGGCGAATCCGCGAAAATGTTCGTCGAGGCGGACGAACTTCGCTACGATACAGAAAAGAACATTGTTTCGGCCGAAGGCAACGCGAGGATCTATTACAAGGACCAGACGCTCGAGGCCGACCGCGTCGTTTATGATCGCAACACCGGCCGCGTGCATGCCGAAGGTCGTGCCAAATTGATCCAACCCAATGGCACGGTGCTGCGCGGCGACCGGTTTGATCTGACCGGCGATTTCCGCGACGGGTTCATTGAAAGCTTGCGCGCCGATACGCCCCCCAAGCCGATTCCAAACAGCCCTGGGGCTCCGGCCAATACGGCGGGGACCCCGCCAGGCACCTACAAGACATATTTCAGCGCGCCGCGCGCCGAACGCATTGAAGGCGATACCACGGTTTTTGATAAGGGGACCTACACCCTCTACGACGTATGCAAGGATAATCCGGACAAGCCGCCGTTGTGGCGGGTGCGCGCCAAGCGCATCATCCACAAGAACGACGAAAAAATGATCTATTATGAGGACGCTTCCCTTGAATTCCTCGGTATTCCTGTCGCCTATGTACCATTGTTTTCGGCGCCGGACCCAAGCGTCGCCCGCAAATCCGGGATTCTTTCGCCCTATCTTGCCTATAACTCCCGGCTCGGCGCCGGCGTCGGCATTCCGATCTTCTGGGCGCTCGCCCCAAACTACGATTTGACCTTCACGCCGACCTATTATTCGCAACAAGGATTTTTCGCCAAGGCGGAATGGCGTCAGCGGCTGGAAAGCGGCGAATATTACATCCGAGCGACAGGGATCTCTGAGCAAAACCGGACGGTCTTCCCGCTGGCGCCATTTGGCTCCGGCAACCAGACCTTGCGTGGCTCGTTCGAAAGCAAGGGCCAGTTCTATATCACCGATCAATGGAAATTCGGCTGGGAGTTCACGCTTCTTTCTGACAAATGGTACCTCAACGACTATCACGTGCCGAGCCAGACTCTTTCGTCGAATTATTTCAGCGAAACGACCTCGTCGGTCTATCTCGCCGGACAAGGCGATCGCGGCTACTTCGATCTCCGTGGCTACTATTTCGAGGGCCTGTCGAGCCACGACTTTCAGCCGCAGCAGCCGCTCGCGCACCCCGTGTGGGACTACAACAAAACCTTCGACATCGACCCCGCCAAGTCTTTTGGCATCGGCGGGCAGGCCGAACTCGACTTCAATCTGACCAGTCTTTCGGCGAGATCGGCGAGCTTCCAAGCGGTCGGACCGCGTGTGTTGGACAACGCCTTCGCTCTTTATGATATCTGCACCAACTATATTCCGGGCCGGGCTACCGGCGATTGTCTCCTGCGCGGCGTTGGTGGCGAATACACGCGCGCCACGCTCGATGCGTCCTGGAAGCGTAAATACATCGATCCGATCGGCGAAGTGTTTACACCTTTCGCCTTCGCCCGGCTTAACGGCGAATGGCTCGATATCAACACCACGAATTCCTATACGTTCGCGTCGGCCCTCGGCAGCTCGACTTACTTCAACGCTTCGCAGTTGAATTTTCTTGGCAACAAGGATACGAGCTTTTTCGGTGAGGTCATTCCGGGAATAGGGGTTGAATATCGCTATCCGTTCCTTGCCAAGACAAATTTCGCGTCGATGGTCTTCGAGCCGATCGTACAAATTGTCGCGCGTCCAAACCAAGAAATCGGAACCCATTCGCTCGTCAACCTCGACGCGCAAAGCCTCGTTTTCGACGATTCCACTTTATTCGACTGGAGCAAATATTCAGGCTACGACCGGTTCGAAACCGGAACCAGATTGAATTACGGCGCCCAGTTCACCGCGAATTTCAACAATGGCGGCCATGCCAGCCTCATCGGCGGAGAATCCTATCAGCTGGCGGGAACCAATTCCTATGCGACGCCGGATGCCGCCAATGTTGGGTTAAGTTCGGGACTGGACACAAGGCGCTCCGACTATGTCGGCGCCGTGACGATCGCGCCGAATTCCATTCTCTCGTTCATCGGCAAGGCTAGGTTCGACGCCGATTCATTGCAGGCGCGGCGTGTCGATCTTATCGCTTCGTATAATTTGGGCGCCTTGACCGGTTCGATTCAATTCGCCAACTATCTTGCGCAACCCGTCATCGGCTACGACGTGCGCCGCGAAGGCCTGGCGATCTCCTCGCGCTACAAGATCAGCGACAATTATTTCGCGCAGGGCAACATCGTTTTCGACATGAGCCGTCATCTCTTTCCCGCCAGTTTGATCGGCTTCTCGAACCCTGGCCCTTTCGCGATCGCGGCCTTTGGAGTGGGTGGCGGCTATCAGGACGAGGGCACGACATTTACCGTCAACTACAGCTCGATTTATCAAGACTACGGGAGCGGCTCCTTGGTCCGCAACCAAACCGTGTTGCTGCAACTGCAACTTCGCACACTGGGGGACACCAGGGTTACCCAAACTTTCCTCAACACCAGGGCGCTCGACGGCGTGAAATATTGATTTTTTCATGTCTTGCATGTTTACCGTCGTCCGGCCTTAAGTCTGGTGAGAAAGGGCGGACTTAAGCCCGGAAAGGGAGGAGAACAAGATCATGGAAACCGGAACCGATGCGCAGGGGGCCCTTGGCATACGGGTCGCTTATGTCCGCTTAGGTCTTTGCGTGGCCGTTGCCGCGATCGCTGCTTTCATGGCTCCCGCCCGCGGCCCCGCCTTCGCCCAGGAAATCGTCGCCAGTATCAATGGCGATCCGATCACGAACATAGATATTGACGAGCGGATGAAAATGCTTCGCGTTTTGCGCAAACCGGCAACCCGCGACGCCGCGATCGAAAGTCTCTTTACGGATCGCCTTGAAATCCATGAGGCTGGCAAATTTGGTGTCGACCCGAGAGACAGCGACATTTCGCAAGAAATCGTCAAGGTCGCGCAGGACATGAAACTTGCCCCGGATGCCTTGGTCGGGGCACTTCAGCACGCCGGGGTGACACCAGACCACTTCAAAGCTCATTTCCGCGCCGACATTGCATTTTATGCCCTGGTGCAAGCCTTGAACAAGGGCGTCGAGGCGAGCGAGGAACAGGTTCGCGCCGAACTCGCCAAGCAGGGCGGCAAGGCGGCCTCCGGAACCGCATATACGGTGCGTCAAATTATTTTCGCGATTCCCCACGCCGCGACGGCCGCGACCTTGACGGAGCGCGCCAGGGAGGCCGAGCAATTGCGCGGGCGGTTCACCGATTGCGATAGCGGCCTTCCACTTGCCCGCGCCACGAACGACGTGACGGTTCGCGATCCCCTGACCAAGACCTCGGTCGAAATCAGCGAAGGGCTCCGCCAATTGCTCGATAAAACCCCGGCGGGCCATCTCACGGCGCCGCAACGCTCAAGCGAGGGACTTGAAATGATCGCGGTGTGTGCCAAAGGCACGGCCAAGGACGATAGCGCGGCGCGGGCCGCGATCTCGCAAAAGATTCTGGCGGCGCATATCGCGGCCGACAGCGAACGCCGTCTCAAGGAATTGCGCGCGAGAGCCGTGATCGTGAACCGTTGACGGCGAGGTCTTGATGGCGCGATCGCTGCCGGCCAACATTCTTCCCCTGGCTTTGACGCAGGGCGATCCGTCGGGCATCGGTCCCGAACTCACGTTGAAAGCCTGGCTCAGGACGCATGATAATCCATACGCGCCGCCTTTCCTGGCGGTTGCCAACCCGGATCGCCTCGCGGCAATCGCGCGGGACTTGGACCTCAAGGTTCCCATCAAGCTCGTCGCCGGCGCCGAGGCCGCGCCGCTGTTTCGCCATGCATTGCCGGTTTACGCCTTGAACCATTCCGTCGCCGGGAAGCCGGGCACGCCGGATGTGAGGGATGCCCCCGGAACCATAGCCTCGATTGAAACTTGCGTGCGCCTCATCCGCGCCGGCGAGGCTTCGGCCATCGTCACCAATCCGATCGCCAAGGAACTCTTCGATCGCGCAAGCTTTCGCCATCCGGGCCATACCGAGTTTCTGGCCGAATTGGCGGAGCGCTATTTCGGCGAACGCGCGCGGCCGGTAATGCTGATCTGGTCGCCGCAATTCGCCGTCGTCCCGGCAACGATTCATGTTCCGCTCGCGCGCGTTCCGGCGCTATTGACGCGGCAGCTTCTGGTCGAGACAGGTGTGATCGTAGCGGAAAGTCTCGCTTCCCGCTTTGGTATAAAAAAACCGCTCTTGGCGTTCACCGGGCTCAACCCTCATGCCGGCGAAAGCGGGACCATGGGACGCGAGGAGATCGAGGTCATCGCGCCCGCTCTCGCCGATCTCGCGGCCGCGGGAGTGGCGGTGAGCGGACCCCATGCGGCGGATAGTCTGTTCCGCCCTAGCGCGCGCAAGAGCTATGACGCCGTCGTCGCCATGTACCACGATCAGGCGTTGATTCCGGTCAAAACCGTCGCCTTCGCGCGCGCCGTCAATGTGACCTTGGGCCTGCCCTTGATCCGCACCTCGCCGGATCACGGCACGGCCTTCGACATCGCCGGCAAGGGAATAGCCGATCCGGCCAGCCTCATCGCCGCCTTGCGTCTCGCGGGCAAGCTCGCGCGGCGCGCCAGCCAAGCTCGCGGGAAATGACCGTGAGGTTCATTCCCGATGCGAAAATCCTGGCCGCGACCCATTTCGGCTAGCCGGCACGACGGCCTTCCGTCGCTGCGCGAGGTCGCCGCCGCGCATGGGCTCTTGGCAAAAAAATCCCTCGGTCAGAATTTTCTTTACGATCTCAATCTCACGGGCCGCATCGCGCGCGCCGCCGCGCCGCTGACCAATGCGACCATTGTCGAGATCGGCCCAGGCCCCGGCGGGCTCACGCGGGCGTTGCTCGCCGAAGGCGCGCGCAAAATCATTGCGGTCGAGCGCGACAGGCGCTGCCTCGCGGCGCTCGCGCAGATCGCGAATCATTATCCAGGGCGGCTCGATGTCATCGAAGGCGATGCTCTGGAGACTGATTTTGCCGGGCTTATCGGTAGCGAAACCCCCGCGCGCGTTTGCGCCAACCTGTCCTATCACATCGCGACCCTGCTCCTTGTCCGCTGGCTAGAAACCGAGCCCTGGCCGCCTTGGTTCGACCGGCTCGTTTTGACGTTTCAACGCGAAGTGGCCGAGCGCATCGTGGCGGGCCCGGCGGAACGCGCCGCCTATGGGCGCCTCGCGGTCTTGTCCAATTGGCGCTGCGCGACCCGCATTCTTTTCGATATTCCCGCCGCGGCCTTCACGCCGCCGCCCAAGGTCAGATCCTCCCTGGTCGAGCTCGTGCCCCGCCTGGAGCCGCTCGCTTGCGACGCAAAACTGCTGATGGAGGTGACGAGAGCAGCCTTCGGACAAAGGCGCAAGATGCTGCGGCAATCACTGAAATCGCTCGCGAGAGGCGATGCCGGAAGTTTGCTTGTGCACGCGGGCATCGATCCGGCGCAAAGGGCGGAAGAGATCGGCATAGAGGGATTTGTCGATTTGGCGCGGGCGCTCAAAGAGGAGCGGGCCGGTCATCCGGGCTCGAAACCCAATCACACGCCCAAATGACCGGCGCCGCATAGGGGGTCAAAGGCGTGGACGCAGGAGCGGACGGCGCTGCAAGCTCGTTCGTTTGCGCTAGAGCCGGAAACTGAAACCCGCGTAGATCAAGTCGCCGTGGACTCGGTTTTGGACAGCGAAGTCATGAAACCACCGGGCGCTAAAGTCGACCTCTTGGGCTCCGGCCTTGAGCGCATAGCTGAGCAACGGCCCGACGGCCGCCACGCGACCCCTGAAAGCGCCGAGTTGGTCGCCCGAGCCGTGGTCATCGGTCACCTGCTGATAGAAATAGCCACCGACGCCCGCGGCAAGGCCGAAAGGAAAGTGCTGATTGACCGCCCATTCGAAATGCAGCTCGGCGCCGCTCTGGTAATTTGTTGCCGTGTTGGGCGCGTTGAGCGTCAGGCCAAGCGCGCCCGTGAGCTCGAGGCCGGTCTGCAGACTGAGGTGCGTATAAGCCCCCTTGAGATCGAGAGCGGGGTGGTTCAAGCTCGTCTTCGCCAACCCGTTGGGATTAAAGTTTCCCGTCGGGGCGAAGCCGGTCAAGATCACGTTCCAATGGTGCTCGCCCGCATGCCAGCCAAGGATGGCGCTGTATTCGGTATCCACGATTCCCCCGATCTCGTCGGCGAGGTGAAACCGCTGCGCCGGGCGCGGGGGAGCGGCGACCGTGAAATCCGCTGTAGTCCGGACAGAGGCTAAAGGAACCGTTACGGCGAAGCCCGGGTCGCCACCGAAAAGCTTAACGTCCGGAAACCAACTGACGATCGCGAAGTCGGCGACGATATTCTGGGTGACCCTCGTGCTGCTGGTGGAGCCGGTGGCGGGGATGAGATTACCGGCGGCCTGAAAAAGAACAAACGTATCCAAGAAATAAACCCCTGGTGGCGGTGTGTATCCCGACATCGGGAGGGTGAGGCCAAGAATATATGCGTTGAAGCCATTTTCCGTGGCTTTTGCCGTCTCGCCCATGGCCAGGCTTCCGGCGAGACAAATCGCGCCGGAGACCGTTCGCATGGTGGACCATTGCCTCATCGGTCCGGTTCTCTTGGCGCCAGTCAGGGTGCGGCCGCGCGCCGAGTAAACTCTGTCGAAAGAAGAATTCCCTCAACGCGCCACGGTAATACCTTTTACGCGGACCTTCGAGGCGCCTCGGGTAAGATTCCAAGAGCGTCACAATTATGCCACACTGATCACTCGCAAGAAGCCGATCGGCGCAAGTCAAACCCGAGACTCTACTCCGCCCGCCTCACATCCGGCGGCGTTGCCTCCTCCGCGAGTAGTTTTAGGGCCACGTCCAGGCCCATCTGGGTTTGCTCGGGCGAGCCGAGCCTGCGGATGGAGACGGTCCGTTCCACCGCCTCCTTCTTGCCGACGACCAAGAGGACCGGGACCTTGGCCAGCGAATGTTCGCGCACCTTATAGGTGATTTTCTCGTTGCGAAGGTCCCCCTCGACCAGAAGCCCGCGTTTTCGCGCCGCTGCCATCACTTCATAGGCATAATCGTCGGCCTCCTGGGTAATCGTCGCAACAACGATCTGCAACGGCGACAGCCACAAGGGCAGATGCCCGGCATAATGCTCGATGAGGATACCTGTGAAGCGTTCGAGCGAGCCGAACACGGCGCGATGAATCATCACAGGGGTCGTCTTCTCGCTGTCGGGGCCGATAAAGAAAGCGCCGAAGCGGCCGGGCAGGTTGAAATCGACTTGCGTCGTTCCGCACTGCCATTCGCGCCCGATCGCGTCGCGCAGGGTGTATTCGAGCTTTGGGCCATAAAACGCGCCTTCGCCGGGATTGACGGCGGTCTTGGCGCCGCGTCCTTTGAGCGTCTCGAGGATGCGGAACAAGGCCGCCTCGGCCCGGTCCCAGGCCTCGTCCGAGCCGACCCGCTTTTCCGGCCGCGTCGACAATTTGATGACGATGTCCCCGAATCCGAAATCCCGGTAGATGGAAAGGATGAGGTCGTTGACCTTCAAGCTCTCCTCCATGATCTGATCCTCGGTGCAAAAAATATGCGCGTCGTCCTGGGTGAAGGCGCGCACCCGCATGACGCCATGGATCGCGCCGGAAGGCTCGTAGCGGTGGACGATGCCGAATTCGGCGATCTTCATCGGCAGGTCGCGATAGGATTTGAGGCCGTTCTTGAAGATTTGCACGTGCCCAGGACAATTCATCGGCTTGAGGGCGAAGACGCGTTTGTCCTCGGTCTGGGTGATGAACATGTTCTCGCGAAACGTCTGCCAGTGGCCGGAAGTCTCCCAAAGCGCGCGGTCGAGCACCTGCGGGGTATTGACCTCGATATAGCCAAGTTGGCTCTGGCGTCGTCGCATGTAGGAAATCAAAGCCTGGAACAAGGTCCAGCCCTTGGGGTGCCAGAAAACCGTTCCCGGCCCTTCCTCCTGAAAATGGAACAGATTCATTTCCCGCCCCAAGCGGCGATGATCCCGCCGCTCCGCCTCCTCGAGCTGCTTTAAGTAGGCGCTAAGTTCCTCAGGCTTGGCGAAGGCCGTCGCGTAGATCCGCTGGAGCATGGGTTTTGTCGAATCGCCGCGCCAATAGGCGCCCGCGAGCTTCATCAATTTGAAAGCGTTGCCGATCTTACCGGTCGAGGTCATGTGGGGGCCACGGCAAAGATCGAGCCAGTCGCCCTGCTTGTAGATCTTCACATCTTCGTTGGCGGGGATCGCATCGACGAGTTCGAGCTTGAAAGCCTCGCCATGGCTCTCGAACCATGCCTTGGCCTCGTCGCGCGTCCAGATCTCCTTCGTAAACGGCTTGTCGCGGGCGATAATCTCGGCCATTTTTTTTTCGATCGCGGGAAAATCCTCCGGCGTGAAAGGCTCCGCGCGATAGAAATCGTAATAAAAGCCGTTCTCGATCACCGGCCCGATCGTGACTTGCGTGCCGGGAAAGAGCGTCTGGACCGCCTC
>DATBYR010000169.1:0-10888 GCA_036513565.1 Methylocella sp.
CAAACCGATCGAGCAAGTACCAGATTATGCCGACAAGGCAGCGCTGGCCGAGGTCGAGCGTCAGCTCGCGGGCTTTCCGCCGCTGGTCTTCGCGGGCGAGGCGCGCAAGCTGAAGCGTATGCTGGGCAAGGTCGCCGCGGGCGAAGCTTTCCTTTTGCAAGGCGGCGACTGCGCCGAGAGTTTTGCCGAACACGCCGCCGACAATATTCGGGATTTTTTCCGGGTGTTTCTGCAAATGGCCGTAGTGACGACCTTTGCCGCCGCCCTGCCGGTGGTGAAGCTCGGCCGCATCGCCGGTCAATTCGCCAAGCCGCGCTCGGCGCCGACCGAAACGATCGACGGGGTCGAGCTGCCGAGTTATCGCGGGGACAGCGTAAATGACATCGTGTTCGACCCACGCGCGCGCGAACCCGACCCCACCCGCCAGCTGATGGCTTACCGGCAGTCGGCGGCAACCTTGAACCTGCTTCGCGCTTTTGCCACGGGCGGCTATGCCAATCTCGAAAACGCGCATGGCTGGATGCTCGGCTTCATCAAGGACAGCCCGCAGTCCGCCCGCTATCAGGAACTCGCCGACCGGATCACCGAGACGCTCGGGTTTATGCGCGCGATTGGCCTCGATCCCGAGGCGCATCAGGAATTGCGCCAGACCGATTTTTATACCTCGCACGAGGCATTGCTGCTCGGCTATGAAGAAGCGCTGACCCGGATCGATTCGACGACCGGCGATCACTATGCGACTTCGGGTCATATGCTCTGGATCGGCAACCGCACCCGCCATCCGGGCCATGCTCATGTGGAATATGCGCGCGGGGTCAAAAACCCTCTCGGGCTCAAATGCGGCCCCACGCTTTCGCCGGACGAGTTGCTGCGGCTCATCGACATTCTCAATCCGGCGAACGAACCCGGCCGTCTCACCTTGATTTGCCGGTTTGGCGCCGACAAGGCGGCCGATCGTCTGCCGGGTCTGATCCGCGCCGTGACTAGGGAAGGGCGCGGTGTTGTTTGGTCCTGCGACCCGATGCACGGCAATACGGTCAAGGCGGCGGGTGGCTACAAAACGCGGCCGTTCGACAAGATCATGGGCGAGATTCGCACGTTTTTTTCGATCCACCGGTCGGAGGGCACTTACGCCGGCGGCGTGCATCTCGAAATGACCGGAAAGAATGTCACCGAATGCACCGGCGGCGCGCGGGCTATCTCGGAGGCGGACCTGCATGACCGTTACCATACTTATTGCGATCCAAGGCTCAATGCCGAGCAGGCGATCGAAGTGGCTTTTCTCGTCGCCGAGCTACTCAAGGCGGAACGGATCGAACGCGGCCGCGCCGATGCCGCGGAGTGAAGCCTGACGGCGGACGGGGCCGCCGGCCGAGGTCCCTTTATGACGACGCGCCAGAATGCCCCCGCGAACCGCCTCGTCATTGGCCTCGCGCAAATCGATTGCACGGTCGGCGACATCGCGGGCAATGTCGCACGCGTGCGCGCCGCCCGTGCAGAGGCGGCCGCCTTCGGTGCCGACCTTGTGATGTTTTCAGAGCTCTTCATCTCGGGCTATCCACCAGAAGACCTCGTCTTGAAGCCGGCGTTTCTGGAGATCTGCCGCGCCGCCTGCGAGGAGATCGCGGCGGGGACCGGCGACGGCGGACCGGCGATTCTCGTTGGGCTGCCATGGGGAGAAAATGGGAATTGCTACAACGCCTATGCCCTCCTCGACAAAGGCCGCATCGAGGCGATCCGTTTCAAGGCCGATTTGCCGAATTATGGGGTGTTCGACGAAAAGCGCGTGTTCACTCCGGGGCCGATGCCGGGGCCTGTCTCCTTCAAGGGCGTGCGCATCGGCGTTCCCATCTGCGAGGATATTTGGGGACCGGACCCGATCGAATGCATCAGTAGGACAGGCGGCGAAATTCTTCTTGTTCCCAACGGGTCGCCTTACTGGCGCGGCAAGACGGACGAGCGGCTTTCAGTTGCCGCTGCGCGGGTTTCCGAGAGCAAATTGCCGCTCGTTTATCTCAATCAGTCCGGCGGCCAGGACGAGCTTGTCTTCGATGGCGCGTCCTTCGGCCTCAATGCCGACTGCTCGCGCGCGTTCCAGCTTCCTGCTTTTTCGGCGGCTGTCGCGAAGACGGTTTGGGAGCGTGGAACAAAGGGTTTTGTTTGTGTCGAGGGACCGCGTTGCGACGTTGAGAAGGGCGACGAAGCCGATTATGCCGCCTGTGTCCTCGGCCTTCGCGATTATGTGAATAAGAATGGTTTTCCCGGTGTCGTCATGGGCCTATCGGGGGGAATCGATTCAGCGCTTTGCGCGGCAATCGCAGTTGACGCGCTTGGCCCCGAGCGCGTTCATTGCATCATGCTGCCCTATCGCTTTACCTCGAACGAATCTTTAAACGATGCCGGGCAGTGCGCGCGCGCGCTTGGCGTTCGCTACGATATTCTGCCGGTCGCGCCGGCGGTTGAAGGCTTCGAAAGGGTCCTTGCGCAAATCTTCAGGGGCACTAATGCGGATATCACGGAGGAAAATATCCAGAGCCGCGCGCGGGGAACCGTGCTGATGTCCGTTTCCAATAAGTTTGGTCCGATGCTCGTGACAACCGGCAACAAGTCCGAAATGTCGGTCGGCTATGCGACGATCTATGGCGATATGAACGGCGGGTTCAATCCGATCAAGGACCTTTACAAGATGGAGGTTTTTCGCCTCGCGGAATTGCGCAACCGCTGGAAGCCCAGCGGCGCGCTCGGACCGGACGGCGAAGTGATCGCGCAAAACATTCTTAGAAAACCGCCGTCCGCGGAATTGCGGGAAAATCAGAAGGATCAAGACTCGCTGCCGCCCTACGAGGTGCTGGATGCGATCCTCGAAGGGCTTGTCGAAAAAGAAATGCGCGTTGCCGATGTCGTGGCCAAGGGTCACGATCTCGAAACCGTGAAGAAAATCGAGAGGCTGCTTTATCTCGCCGAATACAAGCGCCGCCAGTCGGCCCCTGGCGTCAAGGTGACAAGGAAGAATTTTGGCCGCGACAGGCGCTATCCGATCGTCAATTTGTTTCGCGATCCGGGCGTGGGTGCGAACTCGCCCGCGGGCGCGAACTGGCCGGGCGGACGCGGCTTCCCCGATATCGAAACGTGAGGATAGCCGGTCATCGGATGACCGAACAAGCGCGGTGCGTCATTTCGCTGCGCAATCCAGATTTCGGAAGCGACAGCCTTTCTGTCTTCGGACGCGCGAAGAATTTGGTCTCCCACCGGCATTGTTCCTCAATGCCTGTCTTCGGAGAGCCGATGCGATGGGTGACGTGCGTCACCGCGCCGATTTTGTTGGCGGACATAGGTGATTATCGCTTCCGGGTGTTCAGTCTTGACCTTAAGCGCAGCGATGAGCGCATCTTCGGCGTCCACGGCGATGTGGTCCGTCTTCCCTTTCAGTTTAAGCCCAACGGTGAATTGCACCGGCACGCCTCCCCTACCCAATACTTTGGGCCAGACGTTCGTCGATGTCTAGCCCATGTTTAGCCAAAGGTTCGGGAACGAGGTTCGTCGGGCGGTGATTGCTGCCAGCGTCTTCAAGAGGGTGGCGCTTCTTCAGGCATGGAAGTCGCTATGAGGCCATCCGCTTGGAAGGCGTTGATCCGGCCGGAGTTATCGCGGACAATCTGCCGCTCGACCGAATGATCGCTAGCGAACATTCGCGGCCCGTGAAGAGCGTTTGGCCGAGAAGAGCCTCCGCTTGAAGGTGCCCTTTATCGGCGGCGAGAAATAGCCAGCGGATTGCCCCCGGCCATCCTTATCGACGCCCGCGCCGACGAGATGCATCCGCGCCAAATTGTATTGAGCGCGCCCTCCACTCATTGCTCGGTCCATTGGTTGGCCAAATCCACCTCACGCAGATCAAGTTCCCGCTCGATTCGGCGACGCGCCTCGTCCTTCAACATGCCGCTGCGAAAGAGCTCGTTGATGCGCTCCCGTTCGGCGGCGATCAGCAAAAGCTCGATCTCGTCATGACGTTCGGTGAGCTTTCTATGGCCGTCGTTGCCGTCGCTCCTGTGCTCGATGTGCTTGAGCCGGTCGCGGTGACGCGCGCGGAGCGGCTGAACGATGTTTTCAGAGAGGTTGCGCTCCGACGTAATCTGATCGAGCCGCTCGATCGCTGCCTCGATTCCCTGCCGCCGAGCCTTGTGCTCCTCGACGTTGTCGGAGTGGCGCTCGAGACGCCCGGCATGGGCGAGGCCAAGCGCCCGTATCACCGCGGGCAGCAGCAATCCTTGGCCGACCAACGTCACCAGGATGACGGAAAACGTCAGGAATAGAATCAGATCGCGGTCGGGAAAGAGCTGCCCGTTCGTCGTTGCAAACGGGATCGCGAGGGCCGCCGCAAGTGAAACGATGCCGCGCACCCCGGTGAAGGCCAGCACGAACGGCCACTGCCAAGGTGGCGACGGATCCCTGCGCTTGAGTGGGGGAAAGAGCCAGCGCGGAAGATAGGTTGCGGGATACATCCAGACGAAGCGGGTAATGATCACCACGGCGCTTACGACGGCGGCGGAGATGGCCAGCTCGGATATCGAATGATCGCCGATGCGGGCGATCAACGTGCGCGCCTGTAGCCCCGTGATGAGAAACACCATGCCTTCGATGAGGTAGATGAGGAAATCCCAGAAGAAGATGCCCTGGAGGCGCGTCGCGGCGCTGATCAGCCGGAGGCCGTTCCAACTGATGTAGAGCCCGGCGGTCACGGTGGCGAGCACGCCCGAGCCGCCCAAATGTTCGGGTGGCCAATAGGCCAGGAAAGGCACTAAAATCGAGAGCGTGATCTCAATGCGCGGGTCATGGACCCAGCGCCGCAGGCGCAATGTCAGCCAACCGACCCCAATCCCCCAGACGATTTCGCCGGCTACGATGGCAGCGAACATTCCTGCCGCTTGCCCAAACGAAAATACGCCGGCGCTCACAGCGGCTATCGCGAAACGGTAGAGGATGAGCGCGGTGGCATCATTCGCAAGCCCTTCGCCTTCGAGGATGACAAGGATTCGCCTGGGGAGCTGCATTCTGCGAGCGATCGAGAGCGGCGCCATCGCATCTGGCGGCGAAACGATGGCGCCCAATACGAAGCCCAGCGGCCAGGTCAGACCTAACACCCAATGGCTTGCCGCGGCGACGGCGGTCGTCGTGAACACGACGCAACCCACGGCCAGCAGAGAAATGGGGCGGAGATTGAATCGAAACTCACGCCAGCTCATCGCCACCGCGGATGCATAGATGACGGGTGGCAACACCAAAAGCAGCACCAGCTCTGGAGCAAGCTCCAGCGTCGGCAGGCCGGGGACGAGCGCCAGGATGACGCCAGTCAGCACCAAAAGAATGGCCGGCGGAATTTTGAGTCGTGCCGCGAGGACCGCAACCGCCGCAACCACGGCCAGCAGCAATACCAGAATCTGGATCGTCGAAATCATGCCCCTACCTCTCCGCGAGGCTTGTCACATTATCGGAGATTGGCTGCGCCGGAAATCTCGCGCTGTTCGAAAACGACGGAGCAATAGTAGGGCCACGGAGCGGCGGCATGTTGCGGCTGCGTGGCAGAGTTAAATCCGACTACATTCGGGGCTTAACTTTTTTCGGACTTTGATTCGGAAGGGCGGCCGGGGACATTTGCCGTGTTGCGTGCCAACGAGGTGACCGTTGCCAGGGCCATGCAGAAGCAGAAGGAGAAATACACCGGAATATCCGAGCCTAGGCAACCCCGGGTTTTGGCGGGGGTAAGCCCGCTGACTTCATATGCAGGCGCCGAGAACATGGATTGGCGGCAACTCGGCATGACATTTGCTTTGATTGGGTGGCCTCCCTAGGCGCGGGCTTTGCCCGCCTGCTGGACAAAGCGGCCTTCTTGAAAATTTCCTCCTGGGAGGTCGACGGAAGCGCGACTTTAGCTGATCTATACCAAAGGCAAGCGGCGCTAGTGCCGTCGCGAAGATCGCCCCTGACAAGCCGTGCCGACACACAACAAAGTGTGCAGCGAGGAAAACCAAGTCTCCGCCGATACCGGTCGGAATGCCTACGCAGGGAAGAATTCAACAACTCGTTGCTGGATGCGAGTTAGGAACGATTCTTTGTCGGACATATGAACGCCTGTTATCCAGTCTGGCGTTTCAGCGACAAGCGTCGTGATTTCCATGTTGAGCTGATCGCTGCTGTGTACTTGTCGCAAATCGTCACCGTGGGCACCCATATTCACAAACGTCGGGTACAAATTGTAGGTATTCTGAATCCATGCTCGCGTGCGAAATAATCCCCTCTTGCCGAGCGACTCGAATATCTCAACACGTACCAATTTTTTGTCACGAGCGTATTCAATAAAAAACTCGTACGACTCTACTAGATGAAATATTTCCATATTGAATCTTCCCCGGTTGAGGTTGCCTATTTGACTACTGGAACACCGGGAACCCAGTCGACCTCGCTGGGACACTCCTCTGCCTCAGGAACAAAGCGATGAATAATATTTTGGCCTGAATCAGTTTTGCAGGCGTAGATGCACTGCTTATAGCCAGAGGGTACGCCGGGCATTTGCTTGTCTTTATTCCAATGAGCGTGCAAGGTTTCTTTTTGCCGGGACTCCCTTCATCATCAGTTGGACATACAGAATTATAAAAAGCTTCAAATCCACGGCCAATCCATCGGCTAGGCGCACCATCAGTTCCGGGAGTTAAGCCAAGGGGATCAACTCCGCTAACCGGATTCCCCTCGGCATAGCCATAGGTGTTGATCCCGCCTGCCAACCCGATGGGATCGCTTTCGATGTAGCGGCCTAGCCTTGGATCGTAGTCGCGGAAATAATTGTAATGGAGGCGGGTCGCCTAGTCAAAGTATTGCCCCGGAAAGCGAAGCTCGTAGCTGAAGGCGCCCAATGGGTCGCCATTGCCGAGGGATCATGGTTCACTGCCACACTGCCACACCACCGCGCCGCCGGCGTCGGTGATCCGATGCGGCGCGCCGAGATGATCCGGCGCGATATAGAATTGCCCCCGCGATTGCGGCACCGTGACCGCGACCGGCAGATCGCCGAGCCATGCCGTCTCCCGCACGGGGTTGCCGATGCTGTCGTATTTGCCGGTCAAATGACCCGCCTCGTCATAGACGAAGAAGAACTCCGGAACGCTCACATTGATCTGCGCTATGCGTTGACCGAGACCGTTGATCAGCCAGCGCGTGCCGATCGCGCCGACAAAAGCTTGCCCCTGACGATTACGCGCGTCGTAGGAAAAGCGGTAATCGGCGAACGGCGCGGAATAGGAGAGCATGTTGCCGGCGGCGTCATATGTGAAACTCTCGTTCCAACTGCCGCCGATGCCGAGCAGCCGATTGCTGGCGGCGTCGATATTATAGGCGAGCGAAACAGGCGGCGTCGCATTGCCGAGATAACCCGTTCGATTGCCGTTTGCATCGTAAGTGTAGGTTTTCGTGGCCGCGCCGCTGGCATAAGTAGTCAAGCGATCGAGCGCGTCATAGGTAAAACTCTCGGCGGGAAACCCGGTCTCGGTGCGGCCGGTGATGCGGTTCGCCGCGTCGTAGCTAAGCGCGATAGTGTCGCCGCCGGGCAGCGCCAAACCGGTAATCCGCCCGTCCAGATCGATCGCGCGTTGATAGGAGGCGCCGTTGCCGTCCGCCCATCCCGACGCCATGCCGAAGGGCAGGTAGGTCACGCCCGCGACCAGCGGCTTCCCGGCTTTCGTCACGCCGCTGCTGACCCGGCCCGCGGCGTCGTAGGCATACAAAACCTGCCTGCCCAACGGATAGGCGACGCTCGCCAAACGCCCGCCCGCGTCATAGCCGTAGCTCATCGTCAGGCTCACCGCGCCGACGGTCTGAATTTTCTGCGTCACATGGCCATTGGCGTCGTAAGAGTAGCTGGTCGAGCCGGTCACGTCGGTGATCATGCTCAGACGCCCAATGCCATTGGCGCCCTGATCATATTGCCAGACGGTGCTGGTGCCGCCTTGGAAGATCGCCCTCGGCCCCTCCGTCAAAGTTCCGCACGTCGGATGCTTCACTTCCGGAGAGGCCAGTCTCCCATCCCCTTTCCAATCAACCGCAGGTTAACCGCCTTCTTTATGTTTTCCGCGACTCGATCGCCCCATCCTCGCGCAAGCAGTCTCAGTAGCATTTTTCCGGTCAAGTTCGGTATGCGGATGGGCGCCTTCCCAGGCACCGTGACTGTGACATCCCGCGGTCGGGCGTCCAACGACAACACATACTCGTATGCGTCGTCGCAGCCCTTGCGTTCTCCCTTGCGGAATTCTCGCTCTTCGGTCACGAGGAGCTCCTCCGGCATCTGGCGATAGCGCGGCTGTGGCCGGCGGGCGGTGGGCCATGTCTTGATCGGGCGTAGGTAAGGGACGGATCGCGGAATTGGTCCGCCATATCCTGGAATGCGTTCCACATGCCCTGTGCCCTGCCATTGAAGTGGACTATCTGGTCAACCTTCAGCCATATTCCAGGAAGTGCGAGAATCGCTCCAATGAACGCAGCAAAAAGGCCTAAAAGGTCGAGGACAGTCGCGAGCAGGCCCTCGAGGAAAATGCTCAACATCGTGACGCCACCCACGATGTCGGTAATCTGAGTAATTACCCGGATTGTATCATCGATATTGTCGCCTAGGTCCATATCAATCGGCGGGGGTGGTACAGGAGAGTGGCTGAGAAACACAACGACGGATCGAAACCGCTCGTCTTCAGTGTTGTCTCGGTAGCCCTCTTGCTTGGCCTTCCGCTCCCCGAAGCCGATGATTGCTCGCACCGGAAAGAGGCTCTTAACTTCGCCACGGAGAAATCGAAGTGTGTTCCTCGCACGCCCTTCGGACAACCGCTGATTGTGGCTCGCCGATCCCGTACGGCTTGCCAAGCCGACAATAGTGACACTGCCTCCACGGAGAAATCGGGACGGCGACCGTCCGTAGGATTTCCTGGTGCTCCAGCTTGAGTCGGTCGCCATCGATATCGAAATTATACAATAACAGGCTTGGTGGCGAATCGCGCCGCTCAACACCCCCGACGTCAGTGGATCTCGACATGGTCTCGCTCCTGTCACTAGTGTCGCAATGCTGCTATGGGTAAATGTTCACCTCGATCAGTGCAACAAAGAGACGCGTACTATCTTATTGAGCCTCGGCTTGACCTGACGAATAATTTGCCCTGGGGCTGTACGCCGACGAAATATAAACTAGGCGGCGGCGGTTGCGGCGCCGACGAGCTTGCGCGCTTCGAACGCGCTGATCGGATGGCCGAAAGCAAAGCCCTGCGCATATTCGCAGCCGAGCTGATAGAGTTCAATGGCGTCCGATACCGTTTCCACGCCTTCGGCGACGACCTCCATCCCGAGATCATGGGCAAGTGTCACGATCGAGCACGGGATGACGGGCCTTGCCCCTTTCCCGTTCTCGCGCACGAATGGCTGATGGGGCGCATCTCGGCCTCACGCCGGCGCGTTACCAGCTGGGCGAAACGGACACCTGGCCAGGGTCAGCCGGCCGCGAAGAGAAGCGAGTGACCCACACGACCGAGCTGAAACACAAGAAAAAAAAGTTCGGCCGGACCGCTTGATTTCAACGGCCCCAATCAGAGAAAGCTCTAAATCAGCCGCAATCCCTTCAGGCTCGCGTGGCCGTGCTTGCCGATGATCAAATGATCATGCACGGCAACTTTTAGGGGTTTGCCTACCGCGATGATCTGATGGGTGAGGTTTATGTCATCGGTCGAAGGCCGCGGATCGCCGGATGGATGATTGTGGACAAGGATGATCGCCGAAGCGCCGAGTTCGAGGGCGCGGCGCATGATCTCCCGGGGGTAAACCGGCGCATGATCGACCGTGCCGACGCCTTGAACCTCGTCGGCGATCAAATGATTCTTCTTGTCGAGAAAAAGCACGCGAAATTCCTCGTGGTCGAGGAAGGCCATCGCGGTGCGGCAGTAATCGACAACCGCCGCGAAACTCGAAAGCGACGGCCGCTTTTCGATCGCGGACTTGGCGAGACGTTTGGCCGCCGCCTCGATAATCTTTAACTCGACGATCGCGGCGTCGCCCAGCCCCTCGATTTCGCGCAGACGCTCGGGGCGCGCCGACACAACCTCGGCGAATGAGCCGAAGCGGGCGATGAGAGCCTTGGCGAGCGGCTTGACGTCGCGCCGCGGCATGGCGCGGAAAAGAATGAGTTCGAGCAGTTCATACTCGCCCAAGGCATCGGCGCCGCCTTTGCGGAACCGGTCGCGCAACCGCTCCCGGTGGCCGAGGTAATGCGGCGGGTTGGCGGTGGGGGCCGTTTCCCCTTTCGTCATGCGCCGGTCAATCCGGCGGCGTCATAGGGGGGACGATGCAGACCTTTCGGCGAAAGGGTGAATGCTTCATAGCCGGTCTCGGTCACGCCGATCGAATGTTCGAATTGCGCCGATAGGGAGCGGTCGCGGGTCACCGCGGTCCAGCCGTCGGAAAGGATTTTTACATGCGGACGGCCGAGATTGATCATCGGCTCGATGGTGAATAACATGCCTGGCTTGAGCAGCACGCCTTCGCCGTGCCGGCCGTAATGGAGAATGTTGGGTTCGTCGTGGAACAGGCGCCCCAGGCCATGGCCGCAAAAGTCGCGCACGACGGAACAGCGTTCGGCCTCGGCGTATTCCTGGATTGCGGCGCCGATATCGCCGATCGTCCCGCCCGGGCGCACGGCGGCCATGCCGCGCATCAGCGCCTCATAGGTCACGTCGACGAGGCGCTGCGCCCGGCGGGGAACTTCGCCAACGAAATACATGCGGCTCGAATCGCCGTGCCAGCCATCGAGGATCAAGGTCACGTCGATGTTGAGAATCTCGCCTTCCTTGAGCGGTTTGCCGTCGGGTAT
>DATBYR010000170.1:0-2005 GCA_036513565.1 Methylocella sp.
GGCGCCAATTTCGCCGGCGCCTTCACCAACCCCGCGAGAACCGTCGCCTCGGTCAGCGTCACACCGCGGGCGCCGTGGCCAAAATATTTTTGCGCCGCCGCTTCCACGCCATATGCTCCGGAGCCGAAATACACACGGTTCAAATACAATTCCAGGATCTGATTTTTCGAATATTTATGCTCAAGCCAGAGCGCAAGGATCGCCTCTTGAATTTTGCGCGAAACGGTTCGTTCCTGGGTCAGAAATAGGTTTTTGGCGAGTTGCTGGGTCAGCGTCGAACCACCCTGCACCATGCCCCCGCCCGTTATATTACGACTCAGGGCGCGCAAAATTCCTTGGGGATCGATTCCCAAATGCGAATAAAAGCGGCGATCCTCGATTGCGATAAAGGCTTTTGGCAAATAGGGCGGCAGGTCCGCGATCCGGACCGCTGCGCCTCCCGTGTCGCCGCGATTGGCGAGCAAAACTCCGTTTTCGTCGAGAATGGCAATGTTCGGCGGCCGTTTCGGCACGGCAAGCGCGTCAATCGGCGGCAGTTTCGTTGCTTGATAGGCAATCATGGCGCCACCCGCAATGCCGGTCCAGACAGTTGCAATCAGTCCCCAATAGAGGAGTGTGGCGACCGGCGAACGGCGTCTCCTGGTCACCCGCGATCGTCCGGCACGGCGACGCACGCTTTCATCGATCCTTGCATTGTTCCCGGGAGGTTGGTTTCCGGGAGATTGGCCGAAGACCGGTTCGCGGCGTTCCGCCGTCCTGCGCTTTTGTCACGCCAATCGCGCCGCCGTATCCGCCAAAATAGACCGGCACCGCGTTCGAGGCGGCTCGCTATTAGGATAAATCCAGCGGATTAAGGGCAGGTAAAGGTCTGACCGCGCGCGGCAACGTCCGCGCGTGCCCGTGCATAAGCGCCGGAGGATTCATGTGGCGGCTTGCGATTTGGCGAAAGCCGCGCCAAAGTCCGTCCCCGTCCCCGGCGCAGGCAAGGGGCGGGCGTGAAGGATCGAACAAAAGCCCGATTGGACCGCCCCCATGAAAGTTACTCTCGAACGAGCGGCTTTGTTGAAGTCTCTTGGCCACGTGCATCGCGTCGTGGAGCGCCGCAACACGATTCCCATTCTCTCGAATGTCCTCTTGCGCGCCGAGGACATGAGCTTGCTCCTGAAGGCGACCGATCTCGACCTGGAAGTCATCGAGCGATTGGCGGCGGACGTCGGCGCCGTCGGTGCGAACACGGTTCCCGCGCATATCCTCTATGAGATCGTCCGCAAGCTGCCAGACGGCGCGCAAGTTTCGCTCGAATCGAATGGCGAATCCGGCCGGTTGCAGCTACGCTCCGGGCGTTCGCGGTTCAACCTTCAGTCCTTGCCGGACAGCGATTTCCCGGACCTCGCCACGGGCGAATTCGGTCACGTTTTCAACCTCGCCGCCGGCGACCTCAAGCGGCTGATCGACAAAACCCAGTTCGCGATTTCCAATGAAGAGACGCGCTATTACCTCAATGGCATTTATTTGCACACGACAGATGTCGAAGGGCATATGATGTTGCGTGCCGTCGCGACCGACGGGCATAGGCTCGCTCGGGTCGAAATTCCCGCCCCCGATGGCGCGATTGGCATGCCGGGCGTTATAGTGCCGCGCAAAGCCGTGTCAGAGGTGCAAAAACTCATCGAGGATCCGAGCATGGAAGTTCGCGTCGAAATATCGGCGGCAAAGACGCGATTCATCTTCGGCGATCCTTCGGCGAGCGCGGGACAAGTGGTGCTGACCTCGAAATTGATCGACGGTACCTTTCCCGATTATGTTCGCGTCATCCCTTCCGGCAACGACAAACGCCTGATGGTCGATCGCGCGCCGTTCGCGGCCGCGGTCGACCGAGTTTCGACGATTTCGTCGGAGCGCGGCCGCGCCGTCAAGCTCGCCATGGCGGACGCGAAACTTACGCTTTCCGTCACCAATCCAGATTCCGGCTCGGCGACCGAGGAACTCGATGTCGATTATGACT
>DATBYR010000171.1:0-5501 GCA_036513565.1 Methylocella sp.
AGCGGCCAGCCGTCATGCGCCGCCTGTTTGCGCCGGAGATAAGCCGCGATCTTGGTTTCGAGCCCGGCAGCGGCCGGTTCGCCGAGATAATGCTTAAAAAGGATATATTCCGCCGGGATCGAAACATCCGCCTCCAGCTCGAAGACGAAATGCCCATCCTCGCGCTGCGCGGCCAAAAGCGCTTGCGTTGCCCGCGAAACCGCCGATTCGATTTCGGCGAGTGCCGGGTCCGCCGTGGTGGCACTTTCCGTTACGCCGTCCATATCTACCATACAGGCCGCCCCTCTCCTACTACGATGCCGCGATCAGACCGGCCGCCCGATGGCCGGAACGGATCGCCCCTTCGATCGTCGCGGGCAGTCCCGTCGCGGTCCAATCTCCCGCGAGCACCAGATTGGCATAGGCCGTCGCAGTGCCGGGCCGGCGCGCGTTTTCGTCAACCGTCGCGGCGAACGTCGCCCGCTTTTCCTTGACGATCTGCCATGCCGGAAGCGGCTTTTCAATCCGTGTCACTTCCGCGACTTCCGCCCAAATGGTTTCGGCGAGTTTTTCGCGCGCGACGTCGAGGAGGCGGTCGGCACTGCTGATGGTGACCGACAGCCGGCCGGGAAACGCAAACAGCCATTCGATGGTCCCGTTGACGATGCCCAGAACAGCAGCGGAGTTCGATGGCGGGGGAATTTTGAAATGGGCATTGACGATCGCGCGATAATCCTCGGGCGTTTGCAAGCCTGGCACGAGGTCCCGCGCGGCATAGGGCGGAACCGCGAGAACGACTTTGTCCGCCGCGCCGAGTTGCACGGTATCGTCGCTGAAATCGAGGGCGGTGGCGTGGCCGTCTGCAAACTCTATCCGCCGCAGCCTATCGTCGAACCGGATCTTCGCGCCGCGCTTGACCAGATAATCGAGCGCGGGGGCGGTGAAGGCGGCGGAGAGGCCGTGCGTGGCGACCAACGGGCGGCAGGCATGCCCTCCCCGGCCAAGCGTTTCCCGCACAACGGCGGCGCCGAGGTGGGATGAAGCTTCGGCAGGCTCCGTATTCAAGGCGGCGAGAAAAAACGGCCGCCACAGCCGCTCGTAAAGCAATCCATCGCAGCGCATGACCGCGCCGATCGGCGCGTCCTTGCCGGGAGCAAGAAGCCGCAGGAGGCCAAGATAATCGAACGGGCCCGTGCCCGGCACCCGCCGGAGCGCTGAGAAAATCCACCAGGGAAACCGCCCTGCATTCGGGCGTAAACGCCAGCGCTCCTTGGTTGCGACATCGACGAAAGCAAACTCGGCTTCCGCCGGCCCCGCCAATTGGTCCTCGCTCCCGATCGCCGTTAAATATTTTCGCGCGGCGTGATTTCCCGATAGAAGCAAATGATTGCCATTGTCGATCGTCATGCCAAGCACCGGGTCGTAATAGGAGCGGCAGCGCCCGCCGGCCTGCCGCGCGGCCTCGTGCAGAACGATTTCGCGGGGCCCTCCCGCAAGGTGTACCGCCGCGGCGAGCCCGGCAAGGCCTGCGCCGACGACATGGACAGCGGGTTTCTTCATTACGGGTCTATTCATTAAAGGAGGCCATAACGCAGCAGCGCCAGGACGACGCGATGGCGCGGCGTGCGAATCTCTTGGCGCGGCGCGGCGAATCCGCGTCTTTCCAAGGCGGCGAGAATAGCCCGGTAGACGTCCGCCATGATCCTCGGCGCGCGCACGCTGACGCGGGGGCATCCCGCCATGATTTGCTCCGCCTCGCGGAAATGTGTTTTTGCTCGGGCGATGACTGGAGCACAGGCCCGGCCCAGCGCCGGATTGCCGAGAACCTCTCGCGGCTCCGCCTCGCCGATGCCCGCCGCGCGGAGATCCTCGCGAGGCAGGTAGAGGCGGCCGAGGGCCGCGTCCTCGTCGAGATCGCGCAAAATGTTGGTGAGCTGGAGCGCGCGGCCAAGATGATGCGCGAGGCGTTGGCCTTCCGCTTGCGGCATCCCGAAAGCCCGCGCGGAAAGGCGTCCGACCGCGCCCGCCACGCGCTCGCAATAAAGATCGAGCGTGGCGAGATCGGGTTCCCTCATATCGGCATCGACATCCATCTCCATGCCATCGATCACGGCAAAAAAATCCTCGCGCCGCAGGCCGAAGGCATGGATTGCCATGGCGAGACCGCGCAACCTTCCGCGCGCGCAGGTTGGGGCGCTCCCGCCTGTATAAAGCGCGCCGATATCGTGCCGCCATTTGGCGAGCGCTTGCCTGCGGGCGTGGCGTGGCCCCGGTTCGTCCGCGATATCGTCCACGGCGCGGCAGAAGGAATAGATTTCAAATATTGCCTCGCGGCGCGGGCGTGGCAGAATACGCATGGCCGCATTGAAGGAACTGCCGCGCGCACTGGTGGACGCATCGAGTGGCTCCGCGGTCCCGGCCACGCCTCTCATGCGCCACCGATCGGCGTCGCGGTGATCTGTCGCGGCCGGAAGAAGGCCCGCAGCCCACCGGCAACGCCGATGCTCGACCAGACGAGAGCGCGGGACTTCGTCAAATGCACCGGTTCGCTCAACGGATCGCGTTCGAGGAGCAAGGCATTGAGCTTGCCGGCGAGGCGCGCGATCACGGCGGTCTCTAGGCATACGCGGAAGTCGCGGACCTGGGCCGGAAGGCGGCACCCCAACTCGACCAGCGGTGCGGTCCGCCGGGCCATGCCTTGCAAAACCGCGCGCAGCTCCAGCGAGGCTTTTGCGGCGCCGAGCGCGTCCGGCCGAAGGCCTTGCGCGGCAAGCGCATCTTGCGGAACATAGACGCGATCGAGGTTGCGATAGTCGGCGCCGCAGTCTTGCAAATGATTGATAATCTGAAGCGCCGTGCAAAGCGCGTCCGATGCAGCCCAGGTGGATTCGCTCTCGCCATGCACATCGAGAACGAAGCGCCCGACTGGCGCCGCCGAATAGGCGCAATAGTCCATCAATTCGGACCAATTCGCGTAGCGTTGTTTGACCGCATCCATCCGGAAGGCGCGCAGCAAATCGAGCGCATGACGCGGCGAGAGCTTTCGCCTGGCGAGAGCCGCGCGCAGCGGCAGCGCGGCCTCGATCGCGTCGCTTCGCCCGGTCAATGTTGCCTCGAAAAGGCCGAGCCCGGCAAGCTTGGCGTCCGGCGCGAGCGAAGGATTGTCGGCGACGTCGTCGGCGCCCCGGGCGAAACGGTAATAGGCAAGAATTGTGGCGCGATGTTTTGGCGCGATGAGCACGGAGGCGACGGGAAAATTTTCGCCTAGGTGCGTTTTCGAAGGTTTCATCGGCAAGCCGGGCGTCATCGCAGTTGCCCATTGCCGCGAAACCATGCCAAGGCCTCCTTGAGAGCTTCAAGATAGGGTCGCGCCTTGTAGCCGAGGTCGCGTTCGGCCTTCGCGGAACTAAAGAACATCCGGTGCTTCGACATGCGCAAACCGTCGATTGTCAGGAAAGGCTCGCGTTGCGTCACATGTGCCATGGCTTCCGCCGCGAAAGCAAAGGGATAAAGCAGCGGACGCGGCACGCGCAGTTTGGGGGGGCGGCGGCCGCACATGATCGCGATTTGGCCAAGGAATTCAGCGAGCATCACGTTTTGGCCACCGAGGATATAATGTTCGCCTCGCTTTCCGCGCCGCAGGGCGGCGAGATGCCCGCATGCGACATCGTCGACATGCACGAGATTGAGCCCGGTGTCGACGAAACCCGGAATACGGCCGGACGCCGCCTCGACGATGATCCGCCCGGTTGGTGTCGGCTTCTGGTCGCGCGGCCCGATCGGTGCCGTCGGATGTACGATAATGGCGGGCAAATCATCGCGGGCAATCATCATTTCGACGACCTGCTCCGCGGCGACCTTGCTTTGCTTATAAGCCCCGATCGCGCATGATTCGTTTAGCCGCATCGTCTCGTCGGCCTGGTCGCCATCCGCCGCGCGCGCGATCGTTGCGGCACTGCTCGTATAGACGATGCGCTCCACTTCCGCCGCCAGCGCCGTTTGCATAAGAAGTCTGGTCCCCTCCCGGTTGTTCCACATGATTTCTTGCGGATTGCGGGCAAAGAGGCGGTAGTCGGCGGCGACATGGAACAGAAAGCGCGCGCCCGCCATGGCCCGCGCGACGGAGGCCGCGTCGCGCATGTCACCTTCGACGATCTCGACGTCGAGACCGGCGAGATTTGTTCGCTTGCTGGTTGGCCGCAGCAAGGCGCGGACGCGATAGCCGGAGCGGATCAGAACATGCGCCACGGCGGACCCGACGAAGCCCGAGGCTCCCGTGACCAGAACCTTGTCCCCTGCCACGCCACCCAACCTCCGCTCAAATTTCCAAAACCGGGTTACGCGCCACGCTGGGCCGACACTACCACGTAATCATGTCGCCTCGGCAATCCGCTTGTTATTACGAATAATTCGGATTTCACACGATCAATTTATCACCCCTGAAGTGGACGCCATCGCGGCGGGGGGGTACGGATGATTTCGAGTTCCCAAACAAAAGATCTTGGTAGAGTCCCGTAATGAACGAACGCGCCCCCTCCGTGACAAAATCCGCTCCTCCCGAGCAAACGCCGTCCCCGCGCGCGCTTTTGCAGCTCGCGCCATACCTTTTGCGCTACAAGCCGCGCATTGCCGCGGCGCTGCTTGCTGTGACGGTGGCCGCGGCGGCGACCTTGGCGGTGCCGCTGGCGATCCGGCGGATGATCGATTTCGGCTTTTCGGCCGAAAGCGCGGGCTTGATCAACTCTTATTTTCTTGCCCTCGTCGCCGTCGCCGCGGTTTTGGCGCTGGCCTCCGGATCGCGGTTCTATTTCGTGACGACGCTCGGCGAACGTTTCGTGGCCGACCTCCGGTCCGAAGTGTTCCAACATCTTTGCCGTCTCGACGCGGCCTTTTTCGACACCGCGCGAACCGGCGAGCTCATGTCCAGGCTCACCGCCGACACGACCCAGATGAAGTCCGCCTTCGGTTCCTCGGCGTCCGTCGCGCTGCGCAATTTCTTTCTGTTCGCCGGCGCGGTCGCGATGATGATCTATACGAGCCCAAAACTTTCCGCCGCCGTGCTGATTGCCATTCCCATCATCGTCCTCCCGCTTGTCGCCTCTGGCCGCCTGGTCCGTAAGCGGTCGCGCACGGCGCAAGATACGCTCGCCGGGGCGAGTGCCTATGCCGCCGAAAACCTCGCCGCCGTTCGCGTGATGCAGGCCTTTGGCGCCGAGCCCGCCACCGGCCGCCATTTCGGCGCCGCCGTGGAGGAAGCCTATGCCGCCGCCCGCAATGCCGCCCTTGCTCGCGCGGGTCTCACGATCGTTGTGATATTCCTCGTTTTCGCGAGCATTGTCGGCGTGCTTTGGTTTGGCGCGCGGGACGTTCTCGCCGGCCGTATGACTGGCGGCCTTTTGTCGCAGTTCGTGCTCTACGCCATTTTGGCCGCGGGCGCATTGAGTGAGTTGAGCCAGGTGTGGGGCGAAATATCCGCCGCCGGCGGCGCGGCCGGCCGGATCGCCGAGATTCTTGCCTTGCGG
>DATBYR010000172.1:0-12779 GCA_036513565.1 Methylocella sp.
GCAGTTTGCATCGGGCGGCAGATAGATGCGCACGATATCGGATTTCTTATTCGCGACATGATCAATAAAGCCGGGATCCTGGTGGGAAAAGCCATTGTGATCCTGTCGCCAGACATGCGACGTGAGCAAGTAATTCAGCGATGCGATAGGCTTGCGCCAGGGGATCTTCCTGCTGACCTTTAGCCATTTCGCATGCTGATTGAGCATCGAATCGATGATGTGGATGAAGGCCTCGTAGCAGGAGAACAGGCCATGGCGTCCCGTGAGCAGGTATCCTTCGAGCCAGCCTTCGCACAGATGCTCGCTCAGCACCTCCATGACGCGGCCCTTGACGCTGAGATTAACGTCGACCTCTTCAACATCGGCCATCCATTCCTTGCCGGAGACTTCGTAGACGGCCTCCAATCTGTTCGATGCGGTCTCGTCCGGGCCAAAGAGCCGGAAATTATGTTTGTCGAGATTGAGCTTCATCACGTCGCGCAGGAATTTTCCGAGAACCCGCGTCGCTTCCGCCTTGACGCTGCCGGGCTTAACTACGGCCACGACGTAATCTTCGAAGTGGGGCATCGATAGAGGCTGTAACAATCCACCGCCATTGGAGTGCGGATTGGAGCCCATGCGGCGATGACCCGTTGGCGCGAGCGCAGCGAACTCGTCGCGGAACTTGCCGTGTTCGTCGAACAATTCGTGCGGCCGGTAGCTCTTCATCCAATCTTCGAGTTGCCGTAGATGTTCGGGGTGCTTGAAATCCGCGATCGGCACTTGATGCGCGCGCCAGGTACCCTCGACCGGCTTGCCGTCGACGAATTTCGGTCCTGTCCAACCCTTGGGCGTGCGGAAAATGATCATGGGCCAGCGCGGACGCTCTAAGTTTTCCGTCTCACCGCGAGACCGCGCGGCACTCTGAATTTGGCGAATCTGCGCCAGAATCGCATCGAGCGTACCGGCGAGACATTGATGCACGACCGCCGGATCGTTGCCCTCGACGAAATGCGGATCGTATCCGTAGCCGCGCAATAGCTCCATCAGTTCCTGGCGGCTGATGCGAGCCAGCACCGTCGGATTGGCGATCTTGAAACCGTTGAGATGAAGGACCGGAAGAACCGCGCCATCGCGCACGGGGTTCAGAAATTTGTTGGAGTGCCAACTGGCGGCCAGCGCACCAGTTTCCGCCTCGCCGTCGCCGATGACGCAGGTGACGATCAGATCCGGATTGTCGAAGGCGGCGCCATAGGCATGGGTCAATGAATAGCCCAGTTCTCCGCCTTCATGAATGGAGCCGGGAGTTTCCGGCGATACGTGACTGGGAATTCCGTAAGGCCAGGAGAACTGGCGAAAGAGCCGATGCAGTCCGTTCCGGCTGCGCTCAATCGCCGGATAGCGCTCCGTGTAGGACCCCTCCAGATAGGTTTGCGCCACTAGGCCAGGGCCACCATGACCCGGACCAATGATGTACATCATGTTCAAATCGTTCTCTTTAATCAGCCGGTTAAGATGGACATAGAGAAAGTTCAATCCCGGTGTCGTTCCCCAATGCCCCAGCAAACGGGGCTTGATATGTTCGAGCCTCAGCGGGGATTCGAGCAAAGGATTGTCTTGCAGATAGATCTGCCCGACCGAGAGGTAATTCGCCGCGCGCCAATAGGCGTGCATTTTCCGGAGGAGATCGGGTGACAAGGGATCGGGCATCAGGGTCTCCGAGGTTAATTGCTGTTCAGGGCACGAGAACGGCGGCGCCTTCAAACCGGCCGGCGCGGAGATCGGCGAGGGCCTGGTTGGCCTGGCTGAGCGGGTAGCGCGTGGTCTTGGTGACGATGCCGATCTCCGGGGCCAGACGCAGGAAATCGAGTCCATCCTGCCGCGTGAGATTGGCAACCGACACGAGCTGCCGCTCTTCCCAGAGCAGCCGATAGGGAAAGCTCGGGATGTGGCTCATATGGATGCCCGCGCAAACCACGCGGCCGCCCTTGCGCACCGCCTCCAGCGCCAGCGGCACGAGATCGCCCACGGTCGCATAGATGATCGCCGCGTCGAGCGGCTCCGGCGGCATCTCGTCGGATCCGCCCGCCCATGCCGCGCCGAGTCTCCGCGCGAAGGTCTGGGCAGCCGCATGGCCCGGCCGCGTGAACGCAAATATTGTTCGTCCTTGCCATTTCGCGACCTGCGCCACGATGTGAGCCGCGGCGCCAAAGCCGTAGAGTCCGAGCTTCTTGCCGTCGCCGGCGATCACTAGCGAACGCCAGCCGATCAGCCCGGCGCAGAGCAGCGGAGCGAGCGCCACGTCGCTGCCGGCCTCGCCGAGTGGGAATGCATAGCGCGCATCGGCGATCGTCGCCGTCGCGAAGCCGCCGTCGCGCGTGTAGCCGGTGAAGACCGGCTGATCGCATAGATTTTCCTGGCCGCCCGTGCAATAGGGGCAGACGCGGCAGGTGTGGCCGAGCCATGGGATGCCCACGCGCTCCCCCAGGCTGAGCCCTTCGACGCCGGCCCCAATCGCATCGATCCGGCCGACGATCTCATGGCCAGGGATGATCGGCACCTTTGGGTCGGGCAGCTCGCCATCGACGACATGCAGATCCGTGCGGCAGACGCCGCAGGCGGCCACCTTCAATCGAATCTCGCCCGGCCCGGGTTGCCGATCGGCGAGATCTGTCCATTCAAGAGCGGTCCCAATCTTTTTTAGCACCATCGCTTGCATGGCGTTCTCCGTTCCAAGGGAATCCCACTGTCAATGTGACACGAGCGAGCAGCCCTTGCGTAGCCGATAGACTCATCCAGCGCCATAGAGGCGTCGCAACACGCCCGGCTGTCAACGGCGGCGAGGGGCACGAGAACGGCGACGCGGTTCAGGCGGGACGCAAGACACGCGGCCGATGTTATCGATCCGAGACGTGGCTTTACCCATCAAGCTCGGGATAGTGACGGAATATTCCTTGCTCGTTGAATGCGATGCGGCGATCGCTGTTGAGATAGACGCGAATGCGCCGACGTTGCGCGATTGCTTGATGCAGAGCCGCCAGGCGCGGAACCTCTCTGAGCGTTCGCTCCATTCTTCGCGGAAAAGCATAGACCAGGCCTTCGACGATCTGGAACAGCGATAGGTCGGCATAAGTCAAGGCGCTGCCGACGAGTTGGCCCGCGCCCTCGGGATTGCGCGCCAGAATACGCTCGAACCATTCCAGGAACTTGGGAATTCGCTCTTCACGGAAAGACTTTGCCCGGCGCAGCGCTTCCGGTTTTTGGTCCTCGTAATAGAGATCGCCGCTCAAAGGATGATGCGTGTCGTGGGCCTCCGCGACGAGATCGGCGATGGTGAGCTGGATCTGGTGGACCCAAAGCCGCTTCGCCTCGTCTTTCGGAGCGAGGGCATGGCGGTCGCCGAGATAAAGCAGGATGGCGGCAGTCTGGCCGATCAGGACATCTCCGTCCTTCAGGAACGGCGGCGCAAATGGCGGATGGGCGATATCGGCTCGCTCCAGAAAAGCCATGAGGGCCGCCTCGCCGCGGCCTTCGTCAACAGCATTACGAGCTATGTCGATGTAGTCCGCGCCGGCCTCTTCCAACGCCAGCCGGACGAACTCGCCGCGCCCCTGAATGCTGGGCCAGTAGTAGAATTCATAGGCCATGTGCAAGACTCCATGCGCGGCCGCCGACACTTCTCTATACGTCCATACGTCTGTACGTCTATACGGCGGGTTGAAGCCGTGCGCTTCTTGGCTATCCACGCCGCCGATGTTTGATGTTGGGGGGCCGCGCGCGGCAGCCGCGAAAGCATCGCGGTAGCCGCAGGTTAATAGGTTAGGGTCACCACGATCGTGTCGTTGTAAGTGCCGGGCGAGGGCGTCGCCTGCGGCGCGATCCGGCCATAGACAGTCACAGACAGAGCGAGGCCCGTGCCAGTGCCCGCCAAAGTATTGGTGCCGATGGTATTGCCGAAGGGAGGGCTCCGGGCCGAGTCGCGGTAAAGTCCATAAAGTACGAAGTCCGCCGCTTTTTTCATCTTGCGCTAGGTCGGATCCGTGGCCACCGAGAGCCCGCCATCGAGTCCGATATTATAGGGAGCCCCATTGGCTCGCGCTCGAAATCCGCGCCGCGAAGAGATCGAGGGTAGGGTTTTCACAGGTTTCCATCTTGCGATGGAGCCGCCCTCGCGGCTCTCCGCCAGCCTTTAGCATGCTCAGCGCCATTACGACGAGACGGCGCGGCACAAGGAGCGCAAAGTCGACGCGCCCTGGGGTCGCCGGTGTCCTCTCATGATCCAAAGAGCGGTCCTCCGTCTCAACGCCGGCCGACGCCTCGAGGCTGTGGCCTCCTGTTCTCTTCTGTAGAGAACCCGCAGCCTGAAATGCGCAAAATTGGACTCATAGCGTCTTCAAATATTCAAGCAGTGCTTTCTTTTCTTCGGGACGCAATTGTGTGCCGAATTCGTGACCGCAACGACTGTTGCCGGAATTCCGGTCGCTGCAATCGGTCGTGTTCAGGGTGTAGTCAAATTTGGTCTGTTCGATCGCGAGCCCAACCTTCACCTTGTCGTAGGCCGGTCCGATTTTGAAAGCCTTGGGCCGCTGATCCGCCGGTAGCAGGAGATCATAGAGCGTGGGGACGGACCCGTTGTGCAGGTAAGGCGCGGCCGCCCAGATGCCTTCCATGACCCTGGCTTCGAAAACATACTGTGTAGTCGGCGCGCCTTGTTTGCTCCTTGCGCTCGGTTGAGCGGGCAGATGGAATGCGCCCTTCAAGTCCTGGAGAGTCGGCGGCAGCCGGAACCGCTCGAGCTGCTTGGTCTGGGTTTCCTGCGCGGTTGCTGCAAGTGGAACGTAATTCTGTATGATGGAGCCGAGAACAGATGTCGAAAGCACGCTGATCGCGAGGTCGGACTCTTTCAGCGGGGATGTAATGAAGGGGATTTCCGCACCCTCCAACACGCCAGTTTGGGCCTGCCAATTCAAGATGTCGTATTCTTTTGTATCGGTTCCGACGTCTTGTAGCGGCGTCGTCGCCCAGGTTTGAACGTCGAAGAACCGGACCTCACCCGGCCGGATCCCATGGCAGTCGCTGCAACCGCCCTGCTTAGTCGGCCGATTATATATCGCCTTTCCCTTCTCGGCCAACGCTGTGTCGACCGGCCACGGCCATTTCGGCGGGCCAATCTGCTTCACCAAGCCTTCTAGCTTGTCTAGTCCATCGAAGTTAGCGGAGTTGTTGTTGAGATAGTTGACTCCGAGGAGATGCCACCATTCCTTCTTGGGTTCGAACACGCCAAACACGCCATAAACTTCACCAAGGTTGCGCGCTAGACCCAGAATGTCGTTGCCATTGTCCGCAAAGCCCGGCCACTGCGTTTTGTCCTGCTTTGGTGCGTTCCAGAGAAACGGATACCGCACAGGAGCGTCCGCCTGCTTGATATTGCCGGGGATCAAATAGCTCGGAGGAGGCCCGAGATCGAGCCCCGTGAGACGGTTGAAGATCATGCCCACGGCGTCAAGCCGACTCGGTCCCCAAGGCGCCTTTGGCAGGCCGAGCGTTATCAGCGTGTGATAGCGCAAATACCACGCCTTCACGCTGTCGCGGAGCGCCGCAGCGTCATCGGGCTGCGGAGTGGCGGGGCCGAGCACCGCGCGGGCGAAGGTCTGGAACGTCGCTTCGTCGTTCACGACTCGTCCGACCGCCGCATCGAGGTCGGTTAGAAAAGTCTGAAAATCCACGACCGCGGGGCCGCCATCAATCCGATACTCCGTGCCGTCAGCGGAGATCTGCCGGGTGTGACAGGCGGCGCAGGTCATGCCGGCGAACTGGCTGCCTTGCGGTCCGGTGGCGGTAAATCCTACCGGCAAACCGTTGCTGTTTGCGGGGTTCGGCAGATAACCGTACCGGCCGAGACTGTCAGCCAAAAACGGCGACCCGCCGGACTGTTTGAGGGCTTCAAGCCATGAAAGCGGCATGATCCGCGAGCCCTGATCTTGAATGTAAAAGTCAGCCCGCGTAGTTGCCGTCCAGTTCACTCCTTGATCGACCAAAACTGGATTCGAATCCGCTGCTCGGACCGGAACAGACGATGTGAGGGCCGCGGCGGAAAGCACGGCGCCGCCTAGGGCAGCACTAAACGAAAAATGGGTTTTCACCACATCCCCCCGATGACCAGATTTTGAGGCTGAGAGTGCCCTGTTTGACGATTACTGTCAACGTTGAATCATCGCCGTGACGCTCCGGCACACCCCGCCGGTGACATCGGCGCGCCGAGTGCCGGAAGGGCGCTGGTCGCAGTTCCGTGATTAGCCGTCGGCCGCTGCCGTCTGGAAGGCGCGGCCACGGCTGAAGCGCAGGCCTTGATTGTGTCGGCTTGGCAACGCGATCTTGCTCAAGCGGCGAGGTCTGCGACAACCGCGTCGAGCACCGGGAAGCCTTCCGTGCTGACCCTGATGCGCCCGCGCGGGGTATATTCGACCATGCCGTCGGCGATGAGCGAGGCAATACGGCCGGGGTCGAGGCCACGCCCCGCCATCGCCTGAAACGCCGCCGGTTCGATTCCTTCCGCAAGACGCAAGCCCATCAGCAGAAACTCGTCGCCCTGCTCCTCCGACGACAAATAATCGTCCTCGATCAGGGCATGGCCTTCGCTCTCGACCACGGTCAGCCACATTTCGGGATGGCTTTCCGTCGCTTGCGCGCGGCGGCCGTTTGCCGTCAAAATCCGGCCATGGGCGCCGGGACCGACGCCGACATATTCGCCGTACCGCCAATAGATGAGATTGTGCCGGCTCTCGGCGCCGGGCCGCGCGTGATTGGAGATTTCATAAGCGGGAAGGCCGGCCTTCGTCGTGACCTCCTGCGTTACGTCCCACAAAGTGCGGGCACGATCGTTATCGGGGAGGACCAGCTTGCCCGCATTACGCAAGCGCTCGAACATCGTGTCTTTCTCGATCGTGAGCTGATAGAGGGAAAGATGATCGCGTGCGCGGAGAATCGCTCTCTCCAATTCCTCCCGCCAGTCGGCGACCGTTTGGCTGGGCCGCGCATAGATCAGATCGAAGGAATAGCGATCGAAGATGGACGCGGCAAGTTCCACCGCGCGCATCGCCTCCGCGGCTGTGTGGCCCCGGCCGAGCGCCTTCAAATCTGCGTCGTTCATCGCCTGGACCCCGAGTGACACACGGTTGACCCCGGCCGAGCGGAAGCCGCGCAACCGCTCCGCCTCGACGCTGGTCGGATTGGCTTCGAGGGTAATCTCGACATTTGGCGCGACCCCCCAATGCAAGGCGATCGCATCGAGGATGGCGGCGGTAGTTTGCGGCTTCATCAAGGATGGCGTGCCGCCGCCGAAAAAGATCGAGGCCACGGTGCGGCCTCGCGTCAACGCCGCGCGGTGTGCGAGTTCCGCCTTGAAGGCGCCGACAAAACGGGCCTCGTCGATCGGCTTCGCGCGCACATGGCTGTTGAAATCGCAATAGGGGCATTTGGAGAGGCAAAACGGCCAATGCACGTAGACCCCGAAGCCTGGACCGGCGGCGATGTTGGTTTGCAAGGACATCTTCAATTCGCTCACGCCATCCTGGAGCGGCCGCCGGAAGCATCGGCTCCCGGCATCATCGGGTATTACTCCGCGCGGCCAAAGTCGCGCCACGTTCGCGGGCAAACTCGCGCGACGCTGATTGAATTTGGCACCGTCGCCAGAAAGCGCAGATTCGCCGCGATTTGTTAACAATGGGTACACTACGTTTGCTTAAGTTTGCAATGTGCACAGCTTGGAACGCATCGCGTTGGCTCCCGGCGACTATGAGTAAAGGTGGGTATTGAGTTATCTTGAACCGCCGCCGATGCCGGCGCCCGTTATCGTCATGAAGGATGTTGGAGGCCTCGTCGCGGATTACCAGAGTCAAACCGCGATCTACCGGGCATCGGAGCGCGAGGTCAGATTGCATGAGTGCCGCTCGGCTTGCACCATGGCGCTCGGCCTGCCCAATGTTTGCGTGTATCCAGGCAGCACCCTCAAGTTTCACTTTGCCTACGATCCCCGCAATCATCAAACCAACCCCCAAGTCTCGCAACAATTATTTGATTCCTATCCGGCCCCCGTGCGAGCACGGCTTGGAACGTTGACGCGCAATTACAAGGTCCTGAGCGGAAGCGAGCTGATCACGCTTGGGATCAGGGATTGCAACGAGCCCAAGCCCAACGAGCCAAGGATCATGGTCGCGTCGGCCGCCGCCGGGAAGCCTCCGCTTGCCGCCCAGCCCGGCGCGGAAAAGCCTCTCCTCGCCGGCCTGATGGACAAAATGCTGTCGGTTTTTGGCGCCGGCGGGGAAGCGGGCGCCATGCGCGATCGTGCGGCCGCTTCGTCGCGACCGGCCGCGAAACCGGCTCTGGCCGAAGTTTTGCTGGCCGAAATACCGTTGCCACCGGCGCGGCCGGTCGAACTCACGCAGACGGACGGCGCCATCGTGGTCAAAGCAGTGGTCCCGGTTGGTGACCCAGCGGGCCAACCGGCAACCAAACCGGCATTCGCCGAGGCCGCGCAGGCCGTTCCGCTGCCGGCGCCCCGGCCGCCAGATGCCGCGTTATCCGCCGTGCAAAGGCTAGCTCGGGTCGCCTTGCCAAAAATCATTACCGGCGCGCAGGCCATTCTTCCGCCAGGCTTCAGTGCCTACGCGGACATAGATCGCTAGAACGGGATGACGTTTGATCGAATTGGCGGTTCTCCGCATCTCTTTGATTTTACGCATGATCTTGTCCGAAACGTCTGCAACTTTTCGGGGGGATCATGCTCTAAAGCGCGATCCGTGCAAATGGACTAGGAGCAACGTTTCAAGGGCTTGGCATGCTCCTACCGGAAAACCGGTTTTCGCGCTCCCGGATCATTTGGCGGATCTAGATCGGACGGCTCCCGTCACTGCCGCCGGACGCCGGCTAGGCTTGCGTTCGACGATCACCGTTCTTGCGGTCCCTTCGCGGCCATTGGTCACGATTTGCGCGCTGCCGCGGGGGGGCGCCGTCTTCAACAGCTCGGTGCGCACGGCTTCCACCGGCAGCTCCATCAGCGAGGCGGCGATTTCGGCCTGCTGCTGAAGTTCGTCAGTCAACCCCCGCGCCGCGGCAATCGCTTCCTTGAGCGTAGGCGGATCGAACCGCACTCGCCTTGTGCCATATTTCGTGTTCCAGACGGTCGACATGGTGGCTTTTCCCGATGCCATGTGTCCGTGTTTTTTGCGTTGCAATAGAATATTTTGCAAAGCACTAGAAATCAAGGCCGCGTGGCGACGTGTCGCAAAATATTTCGTCAAACGTAAAACGTTTATCGAAATAGGATATTAGTTTATAGGACCATTTTTCTGATTGGGGAAGCCCGGAACGGCGATTTTCGCCGCTTACCCAGCAGGGGGCGGCGGGAGAATTTTCGGCGATGCCTGCAAAGGCGGCGTGACAATCCATTTGAATGATGCAACGAATCACCTCAACTCCTCGGGCGGGTTATCGGCAGGCAGATGGAAAACGGCGTCGTCAGCAGTCTTTCCAACTGGAATGCCAAGTGGGGCGACCGCGCGGCTTTTGAACGTTGGGTGCGGGAGGGCGTGGCGGCCGATCCCCCGATTTCAGAGGCGCCGGGCGCGGTCGTCATGTTCGGCACAGTGCTGAAATGACCGCCGTTCGTTTTTGCAATCTCGCGCCCCCTTGCGGCAGCCGCCCGCCAAACGGCTTACCGTTCGACGGCAGTTTTCACGGCACGGCCATGATCGGAACCACGGCTTTCGATGTCGATGTATTCTTGACGCAAGACGGCGATCAGGTGAGTGGAATCTATAGTTTTGGAGCGGGGTTCGCGCGCATCGAGGAAGGCCGTGTCGGGGGTGACAGGATCGCCTATCATTGGTCTCTGCCTCCCGACAGCGGCCAAGGGGTCATTACCATGGAGGGCGGGACCTACAAAGGCACATGGGGGCTGGGGCGGGCGTCGAGCGGCGGCGGGTCGGTCTCGCTCACTCGCGTTCCCTAATTTAGCAATGGGCGAGGCAGGCCTGAGCAAAGGCCTGGAACGCGCGGGCCCGGTGCGACAAGGCGGGCGAGCCATCGGCGGGAATCCCATGTTTTTCTTGCCCCGTCATTTCGCCAAAAGTCCGCGAAAAACCGTCGGGCAAAAAAATCGGATCGTAGCCGAACCCGAGGCCGCCGCGCGGCGGGAAAACGAGTTCGCCGAAAACCTTGCCCTCAAAGCTTTGCGATTCCCCGTCCGGAAAGGCGAGGGCGAGGGCGCTCACGAAATGGGCCTTGAACGGCGGGCGGGCGTTTGCCGCCTGCAACGCGTGTTCGACTTTCTTCATAGCCGCGCCGAAATCGCGGGCAGTTCCCGCCCAGCGCGCGGAATTTAAGCCCGGAGCGTCATCGAGCGCCGCGACGCACAGGCCAGAATCGTCGGCGAGCGCCGGAATTTTGGCGCTACCAGCGGCGGCACGGGCCTTGATTTCGGCATTGGAGATAAAGCTCGTGCCGGATTCTTCCGGCTCCGGCAGGCCGAGTTCCGAGGCCGCGATCGCCTCGACGCCATAAGGGGCGAGGAGTTCGCGCATCTCGGCGAGCTTCCCCGTGTTGTGGGTCGCAATGACGAGCTTGCCTTCGAGCCGGCGTGGCATGTCAGCCGACCGCGCTCTTCTGCAGCTCCACGAGCTTTGCGATTCCCGATTTGGCGAGCGCCAGCAAGGCTTGCAGCTGGGCGTCAGAAAATACCGCCGCTTCCGCCGTCGCCTGCACTTCGACGAGTGATCCCGCGCCGGTCATCACGAAATTCGCATCGGTTTCGGCGGCCGAATCCTCTTCGTAATCGAGGTCGAGCACCGCTTCGCCATTCGAAATCCCGCAGGAGACCGCGGCAACATGATCGCGCAAGGGATGATCCTTGACGATCGAGCGGCCGTGCATCCATTTGAGGCAATCGTGCAGCGCGACCCAGGCCCCGGTAATCGCGGCGGTCCTTGTGCCGCCATCGGCTTGCAGCACATCGCAGTCGACGGTGATCTGACGTTCGCCCAACGCCTGAAGATTGGTGACGGCGCGCAGACTGCGGCCGATCAAGCGCTGAATCTCGTGGGTGCGTCCGGATTGCTTGCCGGATGCAACTTCGCGCCGCGTGCGCGTGTGGGTTGCCCGCGGGAGCATGCCGTATTCGGCGGTGATCCAGCCGCGTCCGTGACCGCGCAGCCAGGGAGGCGGCTTGTCTTCGAGCGAAGCCGTGCAAAGCACATGGGTGGCGCCGAATTTCACCAGGCAGGAGCCTTCCGCAAAGCGCGCGACATTGCGTTCGAGCGAAACGGGCCGCAATTCGCCGGCGGCGCGATGGGAAGGACGCATGCAAAACCCCGGTTGAGGTGAGGCTCGCTTCTAGTGGCTCGGCGCCGGTTGCGCAACCGGGGACACGGATCGAGCTGTCTGCGGGCCTCGGCGCGGGCGGCGAATTTCGGCGAAGTGCGATCGAATACCAAGTCCCGTTGTGATTGCCTCTCACGTCATGCCCGTCCCCGGATCAAGTCCGGGGATTGAGCCGGGCATCCAGACCCTCGCCTTTTGGTGTTTGGATGGCCGGGTCAAGCCCGGCCATGACGACAGGGAGCCGATAGGTCGTCCTCTTCGAGACCTGGTGGAAGTAGACGTTGTTCAGTCTCGCCCTGCAGTTATAAATTAAGCTGAAGCATGCAATTCCGCGCTGGATTTTGACGAGGAGATCGCCGTCCTTGAAGTGGTTTCATGATTCACAAGTCGCCCGGCGAATGAGCGCGGCGGCAAAAAGGACGTTTGTTTCGTCCGCCTTGTTTCTGGACGCGCTCTTGTGCGTATTGCCTTCGCGGGCGCAGACTTCGCTCGACGAAGCCTACCATGTCATCGCGTCAAAAGCTTTTGTCGATCTCACCCATGCTTTTGGCCCCGACACGCCGGTCTGGTCCGGCTTCGGGCAAGCGCGGATGAGCCCCGCCATCGACCCCAAGACCCACAAACCCTATACGATCGAGAAGGACGGCTTTCGCGCGACTTATTACGAAATGGCCGGTCAATATGGCACCCATATCGATCCGCCCGCGCATTTTGCGAACGACGGGATCACGATGGACAAAATCCCGCTCAAGGAGATGATTTTGCCGCTCGTGGTTTTCGACGCGACACCCTATCTTGGCCTCGACCCGAACCATGTTTTTTCGGTAACGGATCTCCGCGCCTGGGAGGCGCAAAACGGCCGCGTGCCGGGCGGCGCCTTCGCAGCGCTCCGAACCGATATGTCCAAGGAGTTCGAGAAGGATCCCGAAAAATTCAAGCGCTCGCCATTTCCGGGCTGGTCGCTGGAGGCCGTAAAATTCCTCGTCGAGGAGCGCGGGATCACGGCGATTGGGCATGAATCGATGGACGCCGACACGACCGAAAAAATGGCGACCGAAACCTATCTCTTGACGAGCGGCCATTATCAGATCGAGGTCATGGCCAATCTCGACAAGGTGCCCGCCAAGGGCGCCTTGATTGTCGTGAGCTGGCCCAAGGTCAAGGACGGTCTCGGTTTTCCCGCGCGGGCCATTGCGATTCTGCCGTGAGTGAAAGGGAAAATTCCATTGCCTCCAGCTTGTTCTTGGTGTTGTGTCCGCAACGAGAGCATGGTTGCGCTGTAGCCAAATTTGAATATGATGCTTGTCTTTAGAACAAATCTTTAGAACAAAATATCGTCACTTGTTGAGGCACTACAATCGAGCGTGCGACATGTCCGAATCGTTCATTAGCGTGATCTTGGCTTTCATCTTCGGTGTCGTCTT
>DATBYR010000173.1:0-3307 GCA_036513565.1 Methylocella sp.
GGAATGGATGATGTGATTTTTTTGAAGACGACGACGACCTTCGCAGACAATGGTTCAGACCGCACCGGAAGGACCTGACATGCCGACGAAACGGCCGCAGCAAGCCGTGTAGCCAATGGCTTTCCTTAATATGGCCCGTGACTACGCCGATACAGCGAACGAGCTTTTCATGATAGCGGACGCCAGACCGAAAATTCAGGATCGTCACCTACCGTTGAGCAGCCCGCGCTATCTTTTATACAGTCATGCCGCCGAGTTGGCTCTCAAAGCTTTCTTGGGGGCCAAGAATATTCCAACCTTTGAGAGACACGAGTTCGCTAAACTTTACGAGAAAAGCCAACGTGCCGGGCTAGTGATGAATCATCGATTTGAGATTGGAAATCTCATGTCACTCTTGGACTCCGGGAACAAGAAGCAGGGTTTTCGCTATTTTAATTTGGAGTCATGCACGGTGGCTAATTTGTCGTGGGTCCGCGAAGGTATCCCGGAACTAATTCGGGCTGTCGAGCCACATGTGCAGGCCCATATCGATATCGGACCGCGCGGCGCGAAGATGACAGCCATTTTTTCGAAGCCTACGCTAAAGCCCGGTAGTAGGCCGAAACCCGACGGTGCATAAATCTTGCGCTGAAATTATGATCGCCGAAGGTGCAACGCTTGACACATAGCCCCTACAGCGAAGACGGACGGATGTGCGGGCAAAAGCGCGAGGCCGCCGAATGAGAGAAGTCTTTCGCGCCCGCCGCCTTTGCCTTCGCACGGCGCGGCAAAAGCAAGTCCCGCCGGACTTCGCGCGCCGGATGATACTGGCCGCGCACGTAACGAACCCATTGCACCACAGTCGCGCGATGATCGGGCATGATCCCAATTGCCCATTCGTTCGCGGCGGAACTTGTTCCTGCGTGCCTGACATCACGTTGAGCCTGCCAGGCGGCGAGCTCGTCACCGTCGATCCGACCGGCCGGGTGCAGAAAGTTTTGATAAATTGACCGGCCGTTCGGGTTTCAAATAGCAAATATGAAAATCGGCCGGCCGGCAAATGTCGCAAAAGAGATAATTACAATACCAGAGATATCTCAACTCAACCAAGGATAGACGGAAATGACACGACAAACCCGCCATCGGGAAAAGCGCGCTAAAGCCCACCACGCAGCGGCACGAACGGAACAGGCCAAGGGCGAGAAGAGCGGTTCTGGCAACTTGCCAGAAGCGGTCAAAGGCAAGGCCGCGAAGTTGCCCCGCAATCAAACTAAGGAGCCATGACGGTGGGTGAGATCGTGGTGTTCGAAGAAGCGCGGGCTAACATGAGGTGGATCGCGAAGAAGGGCAGCCTCGGCGATTGGATCGTCGCAGATACATGGCGCCCGGGCGATTTCTGCGGATGGTGAGATAAGGAAGCCGGGGGGCGAGGGCCGAGGCAAGGCGGCGGGACGCCCCACATGACGGGCCGCCTATCGGCGACGACTATATCCCGTTTTGATCACATAGTAGCAACGTAAGCAGACGCAAGCTCGGCGCCAAGTCTTCGAAGGCCTGGCGCTCGTCGTGCTTCGTCACAAATTATGCAATGCATACCGGACGGGCGGCGCGATAAGGATGGCCGGACAGCGATAGCCCGGGGGCGGCAGAATTCCTCGCAACTTTCGGTTGGAATGACCGCTCGCCCCCTCATCGGGCGATTTTTTTGGCTTCTACGGAAAACAACAGTTTCAAAATCCGGTAACTGATTGATGATTAAATGAAAATTTCATTTTGTTTCCCGGATTGAGGTGGGGTTCAAGGTCCCGTAAACATTGGAACTGCAAGCGCTAAAGCCCAAGGCACGACGTTGTGATCAACCCCTAAGCGTCCGGCAGCCGTTCGCCGACTTGATCGTGTCCGCGCCCGGGCATCAAGCCGATCGAAAATAGGCGCTGGCGGACGCCCTATCGCGGCCTGCTGTACATCCACGCTGGTTCTCAGATGCACCCGATGCGCTTGTCCGAGATCGAACACTGTTTTAATGTCAAACTGCCTCGCGGAGATTACATTCTCGGCGCTCTCGTCGGGCGGGTAACGCTGATCGTTCCAAGGTTCTTATGGTTGGGTCTTGAAGGACGCCGAGCGAATCGAACCTATCCCGATGAAAGGGAATTACGGCATTTTCTCAGTCACGCTGCCTCGGCGCGACGTTTAAGCATCAAATTTAACCTCTGGCATCGCAGGAATTTGCGCGCTTGCTTCGCGGGGCACCCCGCGCACCCTATCCGCGCCAAGCCATCCCCAGTGGCGTGGCGTTCATTCTTGAGTCTCGCGATCTGGGCGAGGATTTCCCATTTGCTTCCGATCAGGTCTTCGAGGTTCTCCCGGAGCGCGAGCGGGCCGCTGGGTGCGCCACAGCCCGATCAGCTGTTCCCCGCAGCTCAGCAGCGACTGGAAATATTCAGCCTCGGACCTGCCCATGCCGTATCTGGCGAACGCCCTGTCCAATTCGCGGCACCGGCGCTCGTGATCAGTCAAGTTTCTCGGTCTCAAGCTCTAATGCGCGCGAAGGTCAAAGCAATTGCCAAGCAAGTCACGAAAACGAAAAAGCCACACAATCTCAGGACTCGCATTACCTTGACTCCCTACTCGCTATCGTATGAAGCGCGTCCTCTATAGAAACCGCCAGACCCAATCGCGATCCGCGCGCCACTTCAGCCATTAAATTTGGCGTTAAAGTAAAAAGTTTAGGAATAAAAACCGGGACTTCGTGCCTTGGCGCGCGAGCTCCGTGATTGTCGGCGCCTGATAGTTGGTCGGCAACGACGCCTTCGCCGCCGCCTCCGCGATCATAGCGTTTCGCCGCGTTCCGACCGCTCGACCACCGCCTCGCGAACCTCGTCAGGCGTCGATGGAGCGGCGAGGAGGTAGAGGGAACGGAAACGCCTATGTTCAAATCCCGCATATTGCGGTTTTCGCCTAGCGCCTGGACTTGCCCGAACTCGCGCTCCAGCCACGGCAGCCAGTTGCCGCGCCCGGCGGCAATTGCTTGGTCGCGTTGAACAAGCTCTTCGCGCGGCGTTGTCACGTTGTTGAAAGTTTGATGCGGGTTCGTCGGGTTTCACAGCTAAAATTATGCGGCGGCGACGACTTCGCGCCACGCCTGCATGGCTGAGGCCCTGAAGGCTCGGTGCGTTCTTGCTGAGTCAGATGGCGTTGGACGTTGAAGATACTATGGGGCGCGGCGAGGACAAGGCACCATCGTCGCTTGGCAACAATCGACGGAGTGTTCCATGTCCCAGGCAAACAACTTGCGCAGATGCCATACGACCCTTGATCAGGATAG
>DATBYR010000174.1:0-3412 GCA_036513565.1 Methylocella sp.
GCGGCGCAACGCCTCGCCACCCTGCCCGCGAGCTATTCCGGGACCGGCACCGAATGGGAAAGCGCGCTTGAATCGTCGGGCGCGGCGCAGGGTTTCCGGGCGACCCGCGGCGCCGCCGGGGAGGCCAGCGTCGTCGATTACCTGACATTCGCGCCGGACAATCCTTCCTCGATCCGCAATTGCATCAAATTCGCCCGGGCCAATGGGCGGGCGGTGCGCACCGCGCTGACCGCCGAAATGTGGGAAGCGATTAACGGCGCCTGGATCGAACTTGGACGATTCGAAGCAAGCAACAACGGTTCCCGCCGCTACGACCGTGAGGCACTCTCGCATTTCTTCGAATTCGTCAAAAAGACGTCGCTCGACTACGACGGATCCGTCGACCGCACCATGTTGCGCAACGACGCCTACTGGTTCTCGCGCGTCGGCCTCTATATCGAGCGGGCGGACAACACCGCCCGTATCCTTGACGTGAAATATCACGTGCTGTTACCGGAAACCGAGACGGTCGGCGGGTCGCTCGACTATTTCCAATGGACCGCGATCCTGCGCGCGGTCTCGTCGCTCACCGCCTATCATTGGGTCTATCGCGAAAGCGTGAAGCCATGGCTTATTGCCGATCTTCTGATCCTCAAAAAGGAAATGCCGCGCTCGCTGATCGCCTGCTACGACAATATCGTCCATTTCCTCGACGCGATCGGCAACGCCTATGGCCACGCCGGCCCCTCGCAAAGGCAAGCGCATGAGGTGATGGCGCGGCTCGCGAATGCAACGACAAAGGAAATTTTTAAGACCGGCCTGCATGAATTCATCACCGCCTTCGTCGAGGACAACGACCGCCTGGGCCAAGCAATCAACGGCCAGTATCTTTTGCATTGAAGCGTTTGCCCAGTTATATCTAGCTGGCGCGCGAGCCGGGCCCATAAGGCGGGACATCGCGGACAAGGCGGGTCGCGGCCAAACATATAGCGGTCGTCCGCCGTTTAGGTTCTGGGTTCCGTTAGGCCTGCAGGCAAACCTGTCCGGGAGCGCCAGCAAGGATCGCGTCATAAGACCGCACGCATTTTTTTGCGATATGAAAGTGGTTTTGCCCCAAGTTGCGCTAGAATCGCGCAACGAGTTCGAGTCCGGGTGGCGGCATGACGGTTCTTGTAACAGGCGGAGCAGGTTATATCGGCGGCCATATGGTGCTGGCCCTCCTCGATGCCGGCGAAAAGGCTGTCGTTCTCGATGATCTATCGACCGGATTTCGTTGGGCGGTGCCGGAGGCAGCCAAACTTATTGTTGGCGACGTTGGCGACGCGGCGCTCGTCGGCGACATTCTCGCCGAACATAAGATTGACGCCATCGCCCATTTCGCCGCCAAGATCGTGGTGCCGGAGTCCGCCGCCGAGCCTTTGCGCTACTATCTCGACAACACCGCCAAGGCACGCACCCTCTTTGAATGCGCGGTGCGCGGAAAAATCAAACATTTTATCTTTTCTTCGACCGCGGCGGTCTATGGCGAAACTGCGGATGGCCTGGTCTCAGAAACAGCGCCTCTCGCGCCAATTAGCCCTTATGGGCGATCGAAGTTAATGTCTGAGTGGATGCTTCACGATGTCAGCAAAGCGCATGAGTTGAAGTTTGCGATCCTGCGCTATTTTAACGTCGCGGGTGCCGACCCAAAGGGGCGCATTGGCCAGTCCACGCCGCAAGCAACGCATCTTATCAAGGTCGCGGTGCAGGCGGCGCTCGGACTGCGCCCCTGTCTCGAAGTCTTCGGCACCGATTATCCAACCCCGGATGGCACCTGCATCCGCGATTATATCCAGGTCAGCGATTTGGCCGCCGCCCATCTCATGGCGCTCGACCACCTGCGCAAGGGCGGCGAAAGTCTCATTTGCAATTGCGGCTATGGCCGTGGCGTCTCGGTGCTCGAAGTCGTCGATGCCGTCAAGCAAGGATCCGGCGCCGATTTCAAGGTGCGGATTTCCGGCCGCCGTCCTGGCGATCCGGCGGCGCTCGTCGCGGGTACGAAGCGCATAAAGGCAATGCTCGGCTGGACGCCGAAATATGACGATCTTCCAACAATCGTTGGTCAAGCGCTCGACTGGGAGCGCCGCCTCCACAACAAATCCATCGCGGGGCAGCCAGCGGGTGTCAATTCCTTGGAGTTCAACGCGGTCTGAATCAAGTGTTCATGGATTCGAAGAAGGTTGCGTTGCCCTTCGGCGTTTCCCGCAACTTGCCGAGCAGGAATTCGATTCCATCGATCGTGCCCATCGGATTGAGAATACGCCGCAGCACATACATTTTCTTCAAGATGTCGGGGGGCACCAGCAATTCCTCCTTGCGGGTGCCGGAGCGCGTGATGTCGATTGATGGGAAAGTCCGCTTGTCGGCGACCTTGCGGTCGAGAATGATTTCCGAATTGCCGGTGCCCTTGAATTCCTCGAAGATTACTTCGTCCATGCGCGAGCCGGTATCGATAAGCGCGGTCGCGATGATCGTCAGTGAGCCGCCCTCCTCGATATTCCGCGCGGCGCCGAAGAATCGCTTAGGGCGCTGCAGGGCATTGGCGTCGACGCCGCCGGTCAGAACCTTGCCCGACGATGGCACGACCGTGTTATAAGCGCGGCCAAGTCTCGTAATGGAGTCGAGGAGGATCACCACGTCACGGCCATGTTCGACGAGACGTTTGGCCTTCTCTATGACCATTTCGGCGACCTGGACATGGCGCACCGCTGGCTCGTCAAAGGTCGAGGACACGACCTCGCCCTTGACCGATCTTTGCATGTCGGTGACTTCTTCCGGCCGCTCGTCGATCAACAGCACAATCAGATAGCATTCCGGGTGATTGGCGGTGACCGATTGCGCGATATTTTGCAAAAGCACCGTCTTGCCGGTGCGCGGCGGCGAGACGATTAAGGCGCGCTGGCCCTTGCCAATCGGCGCCACGATATCGATGACGCGCGCCGACAAATCCTTCTTGGTGGGATCATCGACCTCGAGTTTCAGCCGCTGATCGGGATAAAGCGGTGTCAGATTGTCAAAGTGAACCTTGTGACGGATTTTTTCCGGGTCCTCGAAATTGATCGTACTAACCTTGAGCAGCGCGAAATACCGCTCGCCTTCCTTGGGACCGCGGATCAAGCCTCCCACCGTATCGCCCGTGCGCAAACCGAACCGGCGAATCTGGGACGGCGATACATAAATATCGTCGGGTCCAGCCAGATAATTGGCGTCGGGAGACCGCAGGAATCCGAAGCCGTCCTGCAAGACCTCGATGACGCCTTCGCCAACGATCTCGATGTCGCGGCTCGCCAATTGCTTGAGAATCGCAAACATCAGCTCTTGCTTGCGCATGATCGAAGCGTTCTCGACTTCATGTTTCTCCGCGAAGGCGAGCAGTTCGGTCGGCGACTTGAGC
>DATBYR010000175.1:0-29696 GCA_036513565.1 Methylocella sp.
CAGCATGATACAGCAGATGATCGTGTAGAAAAGGACGATGCCCCCTTCCGAGACCAGCGCCGGCCATGAACCCGGACCGGCCCGGCCGGCCGCGATGTCCTCAAGCAGACCGTTGACGTCCCTGAAGGATGTCGCGCTCAGGACGAGAAACCAGACGCTGGCGCAAAGGCGCACGAGCAGTGCGCGTTCGTGTCCAGAGACCAGCTCGGTGGAAACGGCGCCCGACCGTTGCCCCATGGCCGGCAGGGGCCTTACCGGATCTCCTCCAAGTCCCGTCAAGGTATGTCCTCTATTCCTGTCAATCGCGCCGGTCGACGGGACCACTCTCCGGTTGCCATGCGGTCACGGCTCACCGGGCCACGGTCCGGACGACGGCAAGTTCTCCATGAACAGCCTCGTTTGAATCAGCGTAACATGCTGATTATGGCTGAATCCTGGTCGACGCAAATTTGTGAGTGACCAAGGAGCCCAAGCTGCCGCTGAACGGCAACTTTGCGGGCAAGGCCGAAGGCCGTTGTCGGCAACTCGATCGGCGATCGCCGGATGCTGGAATATACAAAGGCCGGCGACGGTGCCCCGTCCGGTGCTGCACGACGATGCGGACTGCGAATCACAGAATATTTATCTTTTCCGCGATAAGCATCGCGGGCTTTGTACTCGGCGCGATCCTGATCGCCGCCGTCTCACGCCTGTCCCAAAGCCTCTGACGCGGGCGGGTGATCTGACTTCGCCCGTTCTGCAGTCAGCCACCAGTAAACCGGTTTGTGGTTTCTGAATGTTGTGAATGACCGCTTGCGGCGCACGGGCGTCATTCAGGCAGTTTGACCGAGTGACGGCTTTTCCAGCCATTGCTGAAATTCAAACTGGGACAATGTGAAGGCCGGTATTTTGGCGTTCGCGTCTCGCAAGCCTTGAGTTCGCGTTGCTTACTGGCACCTCTAAACAGCGCCTTCACGGCATCGAACGGGCAGGGGAATCCTCCCCGAAAATCAACGCACTGCCTCGAACAACCGCGCCGTGCGGCTTGATGAGCCGTGCCGGTAACAGCGCGCTCAAGGCGTCGTAACAACCGCCCCTGGCAACGTATGGCCATGAACAGCGGACTCTGTGATTGGAACCGCCTGTATGGCTGTTGCCGTGCCGACCGCCGTCGTCGTCACGAGATTGACGAAGGTCAGGAATTTTGCGACATCGTTGGCGTGTGCATTGGCCATGAAGATGATGTCGTCGTTGCGCATTTGAAGCCTTGTGGCCAGGAAATAACCGCTGGGATCGCGGAAGCTGATGGAGAAGATGACCGGAACGAGAGGCCCGGCGAATCGCGTCATGTCGGCGCCAAGAAGCTGCGCGACCTCGCGGGGCTCTAGACGATAAAGGTACACCGCGCCCGGATCGGCCTGGAAGTCGGCCAGGCCACCGGCCTTGGCCACGGCTTCGGCGAGGTTAATCCGCCACGCGTCGAAATTAATCTGAGTTTGCCCCAATCCTGAGTTAAGGGCCCCGACGTTGCCGGTTGCCCCAAAGGCCAGGAATTTCTGCTGCTCCTGGTAGACATAGATGCGGTCGCCGGGCAAAATATAGATATTATTTTTTGCATTCATCACGAGATTTTCGAAAGGCACGGTGGCGCGGCGCCCGCCCCGCTCGAGCATCACCCAGCTCGCATAACCGGGTCCGGAGATGCCGCCCGCGCGGGTGATGGCGTCGAGAACGCGGTCTCCGGCGCCGGTGGCCGGAACCGCGAAGCGAAGCGGCCCATTCACCGCGCCGACCACGCTGATCAGCGAGGTCCGCTGTTGCTCCAAGCTGACGATCACTTGCGGCTCGATCGCCCGGTTCTTGATCTTGTTGACGATGTCGTCTTGAATTTGAACGCTGGTGCGGCCGGCGGCCTTGATCAATCCTGCGAAGGGTACGGTAATATTACCATTGTTGTCGACGATTTGCGGCGGAAGGGTCACAAAATTGCCCGGGCGCACGCCTGCTTCGAGCGGTATGTACAAACCGCCCGCCGCCGCTTCGAAAATCGAGATGTCGATGACATCGCCAATGCCGAAGGTGATGTTGGCCGGTGGCCGCCGGTCCGTGAAGGCGCCCGCGAGTCCTTTGGGTTCATGGGCCGCGAGAATGTCGATTGTCTGGGGGGTAAGCTTGATCAACGCGTAAGGGACGGTCGGAGAGGTTCCGCTTTCAATATCCGTCGAGGTCGGTCCGGATTCAGGAAAGAATGCGCAACCGCCGGCCCCCAGCAGGGCGAGGGTGAACAAGGAGATCAAGCCGCATCGCAAGCCCAACATGAATTTTCCCTGCAAAAACTTTCCTTCACAACTAGCCGAAAGCAGCGGCCGAAGCTAGCAAAGCGGAGCCGTTTTCCTGTTCGAAGGCGCAGTATCTGGGACACCGTTGCAATTTTGGCACAATCGTCGAGATGCAGCTACCGCAGAGGGAACTTAGGTTTGGCTTCGAAACCGAAGCCACCCTTGCATGTTGTTTTTGCCATCGTCCCGCGTCTTCGCCGATGGGCGAGGCATAAAGATGGCATCGGCACGAATAAATATTAGGGTTCGCGGACAGAGGCAGTTCTTCCGGAACTTTCGCCCGTCCAACACATTATCCGTCCACATCTAGAGAGGTCGCAAAGCCTTGACCGTTAGTCAACGCAGGAGTTTCAATGCGTATCGCGCTCGTCGCGCCGCTGGCGGAAGCGGTGCCACCCAAGCTCTATGGCGGAACCGAGCGGGTTGTGTCCTGGCTGGCGGAGGAGCTTGTTAGACAAGGGCACCGGGTTACTTTATTCGCGAGCGCCGAATCGGAGACGGCGGCCGAGCTTGTCGTGTCCGCTGCGAAAAGTCTGCGGCTTGCGGGAATCCGCGATCACCTCGGCAGTACGTTGGCCATGCTGCGCGAGGTCCGTCGCCACGCCGATGATTTCGACATTATTCATTTTCATGTCGACCTGCTGCCGCAAGCGCTTTTCCATGACCTTGCCGACAAATGTCTAGTAACATTGCACGGGCGGCTCGATTCGCCAGAGACCCTGCCGCTCTACAAAGCCTATCCGGAGATGCCGCTCGTTTCGATTTCAACCGCGCAGCGGCGGCCAATGCCGGCGGATGCCAATTGGCTCGCCACCATCCCGCATGGACTGGGTTCGCATGTTTGTCCGTTCGCCCCGGAAGGCGGGAGCTATTTGGCTTTTCTCGGACGCATTTCACCTGAAAAACGTCCGGATCGGGCGATAGAAATCGCCAAGCGAGCCGGTATCCCCTTGAAGCTGGCGGCAAAGGTAGACGCCGTCGACCTTGAGTATTTCGAGACCGAGATCGAACCGCTTCTCGGCCATCCCCTCATCGAATTCATAGGTGAAATCGACGAAACCCAAAAATGCGAATTTCTCGGCAAAGCGCGCGCGCTATTGTTCCCGATCGACTGGCCGGAGCCTTTCGGGCTCGTCATGATCGAAGCGATGTCGGCTGGAACGCCGGTGATTGCCTGGCCAAATGGATCCGTCCCGGAAGTCATCACGGAGGGCGTCAGCGGCAGGATTGTCGACTCGATCGAGTCGGCGGTGGAAGCTGTGCAAGAGGCCGCTCACATGGACCGGCGCAAGGTTCGCGCCGAATTTGAAAAGCGGTTCACCGCGGCGCGAATGGCGCGGGCATATGTCACGGCCTATCGTTCGCTCTTGGCGGGCGTTCCCGCAAACGCCGGAGTTGCCGAGGTTGCCGAGGTTGCCATGCCGCTCGTGGCCGCGCGCGAGGTCTCGCCACTGGCTTGGGAGCGAATTGCGAAGCAAGGTGGCACGCGGGTCTTGAACCCGGCGGGCTGAGGCGATAAATCCCAGACGGCATATCCAGAACCGGCGTCCGCCAGGCATTCGCAGGGCGGGCGCATTGCCACGCGGTCTACGGCGGCAAAACGCAACTTGCGCGGAGAACGGACATCGGCGACGACACTCGTGCACGCGCGCGCGGCATGAACAGTATCGCGGACGCGGCAATGGAGCTGCCCCAGCACTATATCGAAATCGAGGGGTCTCTCGTCCAGCGGGCGCTGCGGTCCCTGAAAGATGGCGATGCTTTCGCGGTCTTCGATAATTATGGCGACATTGGCGTCATCGGCACCGGACCCGAAGGGCTCTATTTCAACGACACTCGCTTTTTGTCTTGGTACGAATTCCGGTTCGAGGGCAACCGGCCGTTGTTGTTGAGTTCGGTGGTTCAGGACGACAATGCCGCTCTCTCTGTTAATCTTGCCAATCCCGATGTCCATATAGACGGCGTCATTTCGCTGCCGCGCGGCACGATTGCGATCGAGCGCACCAAATTCCTTTGGCAGGCTGTCTGCTATGAGAGGATCGGTTTTCGCAGTTACGCCGACAGCACCAGACATTTTCGCTTCGATATTGGGTTTGGCGCCGATTTTCGCGACCTGTTCGAAATTCGCGGAACCTCACGCGAACGGCGCGGCACCTCCACGTCGTTAGTCACCGAAGACGGCGCCTGGTTTCATTACGAGGGGCTCGACGGTGTGAAGCGCAAGACGGAATTACGCTTCTGGCCGCCGCCCTCTCGTCTTGAGGCAAATCGCGCGAGGTTTGAATTCGAGCTTGCGCCCAATGCCCGGAGGTCACTCTTTGTGTCGGTTCTTTGCGAGGACAGGAACCAGCCACGGATCGCTCCCTTTGGACGTGCTTTCCGGGCGAGGCGGCGCGCGATCCGGGCCAAGGCGACCGGCATCGCGACGATCGAAAGCTCGAACGAACTTTTCAATGAAGTCTGCCGGCAGGCCACCGCCGACCTCTATATGCTGATGACGCGGACGAGGCATGGGCTCTATCCCTACGCGGGCATTCCTTGGTATAGCACGGCATTCGGACGCGATGGTATCATCACGGCCATGCTGCTCCTGTGGCTGGACCCTTCCGTCGCCAAAGGTGTTCTGCATTTTCTCGCCGCGACCCAAGCGAAAACCTTCGATCCTTTCGCCGCCGCGCAGCCGGGCAAGATCCTGCATGAAACCCGGAACGGGGAAATGGCGCGTCTGGGCGAAGTGCCGTTCGGGCTCTATTACGGCTCCGTCGATTCCACCCCGCTCTATGTCATGCTGGCTGGCATGTATTTCGACCGGACCGGGGACATCGAAACGATCGCCGCGATCTGGCCGAATATCAAGGCGGCACTACAATGGATCGACACGTTTGGCGACGCGGATGGGGACGGGTTTGTCGAATATGCGGAGCAAAACGCATCGGGCCTTGTCAATCAAGGCTGGAAGGATTCTTATGATTCGATCTTCCACGCCGATGGCGCCTTGGCCGAAGGGCCGATCGCGCTTTGCGAAGTGCAGGGCTATGTGTTTGGAGCCAAGACGCATGCCGCGAAACTCGCGCATCGCATGGGTGAGGTTGATTTTGAAATCAAGTTGCGCGGCGAGGCGCAAGGTCTGCAAAAGAATTTCGGGGCGGCGTTTTGGTGCGAGGATCTTGGCACCTATGCCTTGGCGCTCGATGGACATAAGAGTCCGTGCCGGGTCCGGACATCGAATGCGGGCCATGCGCTATTCACCGGGATCGCCGCGCCGGAACGGGCGGCACGCCTTGCCGGGACATTGCTTGGCCGGGATTCGTTCAGCGGTTGGGGGATCAGAACGGTCGCGAGCGGCGAGGCGCGGTTCAATCCGATTTCCTATCACAACGGCTCGGTCTGGCCGCACGACAACGCGATGATCGCGCTTGGTCTTGCCCGTTATGGGTTCCCTTGGCACGCGGCCAAGGTCTTCTCCGCGATGTTCGAGGCGGCGGCGTACCAGGAGTTGCGCCGCCTGCCGGAGTTGTTCTGCGGCTTCATCCGCAAACCGCGCCGCGGGCCGACGGCCTATCCCGTTGCGTGCGCGCCGCAAGCCTGGGCGTCGGCAGCGCCTTTTGCCTTTCTCGGGGCCTGTCTAGGCATGGACCTCCAGTATGAAGCCAATTCGGTGTCATTCCGCGATCCCGCCATGCCTGCCTTTCTGGATTATGTGACCTTGAACCAGTTGAGTCTCGGCAAGTCGCGCCTCGATCTCAGACTCCATCGGCACGGGCGGGATGTGACCCTCAATTTGTTGCGCAGACAAGGCGACGCGAAGGTCATGCTGGTCAAATGAGGCGCGGGGAAAATTAAGTCGTCGCGACGCGGGGAGCCGCGAATGATTCTGGCTCATTGCAATTTCGCCCGGGCACGGCGCCTCTTGTTCCGAAAACACACACAAGAACAACGGTTTGCGAGGGGCGTGTTGTCCTGCCACATCGAATGCCAGCCGGGGCGCAGGGCCGAAAAACGGAAGCCCAAGAGTCCCGTTTAAATCGGGCTCGTCTACATGCTACACTCACCCGATGAGCAGTGGCATCGTATCTGGAGCCGGGACAGAGACGGACCGCGCCCGTAACCGGCGCGTGGCCTCGCTCGTGTCGGCGCTCGGGGGGCGCTCGATTGTCCTCATCGGACTCATGGGATCGGGCAAGACCTCGACCGGCCGGCGTCTCGCGCAGGAGCTTGGCCTCGAATTCGTCGATGCCGATGAGGAGATCGAAGCCGCGGCGCGCCTATCGATCACAGAAATATTCGCGCGGCACGGAGAGGCCTCTTTCCGCGACGGCGAGCGCCGCGTCATGGCGCGTCTGTTGCGCGACGGCCCGCGTGTGCTTGCGAGTGGCGGCGGCGCCTTCATGAACGAGGAGACAAGGGCTAGGATTGCCTTGTCTGGAATATCGATTTGGCTTAAAGCGGATCAGGACGTGCTCTGGCGCCGGGTGCGCAAACGCTCGCATCGTCCGCTTCTGCAAGGCGGCGACCCCGAGCAAACCCTGCGGACGCTTTTGCAACAGCGTTATCCGGTCTACGCCCTGGCCGACGTCACCGTCGTTTCGCGGGATGGGCCGCATGAACTCGCGGTCGAGGAGGCTATTGCGGGCATCGAGTGTTTTTTGCGATCTTCGCCCGGCCTGTCCCCGCTAGCAAGGCCCAAGAGCATTCCCGTTTCGCATCAGCAACAGGGCGCCGGTCCGCAACCCTATTCGAACCAGGCGCAAGTCAGCGTGGAGCTTGGAGCGCGGACCTACATGATATTGATTGGCGCGGGGCTGATCGCGGAAGCCGGGAACCATATTCGCCGGCTAGCGCCTCGGGCGTCTTGCGCGATCGTCACCGACGAAAATGTCGCCAAACTGCATTTGGCCGCCCTCGAACGAGTCCTCGACCAGGCGTTTATCCGCCATTCAAAGGTGATTGTAGCTCCCGGCGAAGGTTCGAAATCCTTTGATGTGTATGCAAAGGTATGTAATGCGCTGATCGGCGCGAGACTCGAACGCGGCGATGTGATCGTCGCGCTTGGCGGCGGCGTCATCGGCGATCTTGCGGGTTTTGCCGCGGCGACGGTCCGGCGCGGGATCCGCTTCATTCAGGTACCGACAACGCTTTTGGCCGAGGTCGATTCGTCGGTGGGCGGCAAGACCGGGATCAACTCCCCGCATGGCAAGAATTTGATCGGCGCCTTCCATCAGCCCTCGCTCGTTATCGTGGACACCGATACGCTTGAAACATTGCCGCCGCGCGAATTTCGCGCTGGCTATGCCGAAGTTGTCAAATATGGCCTCATTGGCGACGCGGGATTCTACGCCTGGCTGGAAGCCAATTGGCGCGCTGTCTTCGCGGGGGGAGCCGCGCGCGTTCATGCGATTGCCACGAGCTGCAAGGCCAAGGCGGCGATTGTCGCGCGCGACGAGTATGAGGAGGGCGAACGGGCTCTGCTCAATCTCGGCCATACCTTTGGCCACGCGCTCGAGCGCCTTACCTCCTATGATGGAGCGAGGCTTGTGCATGGCGAGGCGGTCGCGATTGGCATGGCTTGCGCGTTCCGCTTCTCGGCGCGCCGCGGACTTTGCGGTCTGCAGGACCAAGCGAGGGTCGAAGCGCATCTGCAAGAGGTTGGCCTGCCCGTACGCATGGCCGCCATCCCTGGCTGGAACGTAGGCCCCGAAGCGATCCTCGAAGCCATGTATCAGGACAAAAAGGTCGAGCATGGTGGCCTCGCCTTCATCCTCGCGCGGGCAATCGGCGATTGCTTCATAGCCAAGGCGGTCGAAGCCACGGAGATCCGCGGCTTTCTACAAGATGAACTGAATACGGGACATTGACGTCATGAACGGCGCGGGTGCCGGCGTTTTAGCGGTCGATGTGTGGCTCGCGATCGCAACCATCCTCCTATGCGTAGCGCTATCGGCGTTTTTCTCGGCTTCGGAAACAGCGCTTACCGCCGCCTCCCGCGCGCGCATGCACGCCTTGGAGAAAAATGGCGACCGGCGCGCCGTTCTGGTCAACCGGCTGCTTGCGAGCCGGGCGCGGCTGATTGGCACGACGCTTCTCGGCCAAACGCTTGTTAGTGTCGGCTCCTCGGCGTTTTTGACCAGCGTCCTCGTCGCACTTGCCGGCGAGCGCGGCGCGCTCTATGCCACCGGGCTCATGACCGTGCTTCTGCTCGTTTTCGCCGAAGTGATGCCGAAAACCGTGGCGATCAATTACCCGGACCGCACATCGCTTCTCGTCGCTCGCGTGATATCGTTTTTCGTCGCCATCTTCGGGCCCGTCCTCATCGGCGTTGAAGTGCTAGTGCGCGGATTCTTGAGAGTGGTCGGCATCGATACGAGCAGGCGGCAATCGATTCTGTCCGGGCACGAAGAACTTAAGAGCGCGGTCGATCTTCTCCATCGGGAGGGCGGCGTCGGGCGTTCCGACCGTGACATGTTCGGCGGCCTGCTCGATCTTCGCGATCTCGAAGTGTCGGACGTGATGGTTCATCGCACCAAAATGCTCGCCCTCAATGCCGATTTACCCTCGCAAGATTTGATTGGCGAGGTGGTCGCCTCGCCTTATTCGCGTCTGCCGCTCTGGCGCGGCCAGCCGGAAAATATCGTCGGCGTGCTGCACGCCAAGGATCTTTTGCGCGCGCTCGACGCGGCCGGCGGAGAAGTCAAGGATTTCAAAGTCGAAAGCATCGCGCTCGCGCCTTGGTTCGTGCCGGAATCGACCCCGGTTCAGGATCAGCTCCAGGCGTTCTTGAAACGCAAAACCCATTTCGCCCTGGTGGTCGATGAATATGGCGTCGTCATGGGTCTTGTCACTCTCGAGGACATTCTGGAGGAAATCGTCGGCGACATCGCCGACGAGCATGATGTTATCGTTCAAGGCGTGCGCTTGATATCCGACGGCTCCGTGATCGTTGAAGGCTCCGTGCCGATCCGTGATCTCAACCGTGCGATGGCCTGGGATCTGCCGGACGAGGAAGCCACCACGATCGCCGGTCTCGTCATCAATGAAGCGCGCGCTATCCCGGAGTCGGGACAGGTGTTCAGCTTCCATAATTTTCGCTTCGAAGTGCTGCGCAAGACGCGCAACAGGATCACGTCGTTGAAAATAATGCCGGCGGAACCAGGCGCAAGCGCGCGGAGAGATTAGCCTAGCTCACCGGCCGCCTTGCCGAAGCCGGCGGTTTCCATGGTGTGATGAATCTTGCATTGAAATGCTTCGTCGTCGCGCTTGGCCAAAAGCCCGGCATGGGCCGCAATCGCGTTGCACAAAGCCTCGACCCAAGGGATCTCCGCCTTGGCGAAATCGCTCAGCACATAATTGTGCACCAGCGCCTTGTCGCCGGGATGGCCGATGCCGATCCGCACGCGGCGGTACTCGTTGCCGAGATGTTCGGTCAGGGATCGGAGGCCGTTATGGCCTGCATTGCCGCCGCCGGTCTTGACCCTCACCTTGCCGGGCGGCAGATCGAGTTCGTCGTGAAAGACGACGATACGAGGCGGATCGATCTTGTAATAGCGCGCCGCCTCCCCGGCGGAGCGGCCGGATTCATTCATGTAGGTTTGCGGCTTGAGCAGAATCACCCGTTCGCCTTCGAGCATGATCTCGCTGACGAGGCCCTGAAAGCGCGAACGAAGCGCCGGCGCATGATAATCGCGCGCGATCGCATCGAGAGCCATGAAGCCGGCATTGTGGCGATGGCCGGCGAAGGCCTTTCCCATATTGCCAAGGCCCGCGAAGAGAAGCATGGCGCCCGCTCGGAAGGTTTCTAAGTTCGCGCGCGAAAATCCGGGCACAAACGCGTGACGCTATTTCTTGCCCTTTGGCGGGGCTTTGGCCGGGGCAGCAGCCGGCGCGGCGGCAGGCTCGGCGGCCTTCCCTGTCGCGTCCGGCGCGGCGGCCGTGGCCGTGACTGCTGCTGGGGCCGCGGCGGCAGTCTCTTCCGCGGCAACGAGCGGAGGTGCGATTGTCGCGATTGTGAAATCGCGTTCGCGCTGGGTCAGCTTGCAACCTTCCGGTAGGGGAATTGCGTCAATATGCACCGAGTCGTTGATTTGCAAAGACGCGAGATCAGCGACGACCGCCTCGGGAATGGCATCCGCAGGAACCCGCATTGCGATCGCGTGACGCACGATGTTCAAGCTGCCGCCCTTCTTGAGGCCGGGGCAAATTTCCTGATTGATGAAATGCACGGGCACCTCGACACGCAGGCTCGCCCCCGGCTTGAGGCGGAGGAAATCGACATGAAGCGGCTGATCCTTGATAGGATCGAGCTGGTAATCGCGCGGGATGACCCGTTGCTTGGCGCCGCCCACATCGAGCTCGAAGATCGTGGTCAGGAAATGCCCGGCGTAGATCAACTTGTTCAATTCGCGATAGTCGAGCGCGATCGGCACGGCGGTATCGCCGCCGCCGTAGATCACGCCTGGAATACGGCCTTCACGGCGCACGCCGCGGGCGGCCCCCTTGCCTGTCCCGTCGCGCGCCGTGGCCGTGAGAGATTTCGTTCCGGCCATTCGGGTGTCCTTGAGATTGCGATGCTAATGTTCCGTGCGCCCGCGCCTCCAGGGGTGCCGGAATGGACGCCAGGGGCTTATAACGGCGCGCCCGCGCACACGCAATGCTTACGCACGCCTGCCTGTTTGCGCCGGCATTCCGGCGAAAAGAGCGCTTGCTCGAAATAGGATCTGAACCGAAATGACAGTCGCCTCACTGCCCAAAGGAGTGCGCGAATTCGAAATTTGAGTTTATAATTATGTGCGCAGGCTCGTCCGGCGCGATGAAGCGGGGTTCACCGGTCGCGCGGTTGCCGCCGAAATCATCAAGGTGTTGACATGACGAAATGGTTTATCGCCCTTACCACCGTGGCCGGTTTTCTGATCGTCGCTTATTTCGTGTTGCGGATTTGGGCGGTCGATGTGACGAAAGCGGTTATCCAACTGGTCTCACCCTCATCCTGAGGAGGCGCCGAAGGCGCCGTCTCGAAGGATGCGCCGCGCGCGGGGCGCCCTCATCCTTCGAGTCGCTTGCTTCGCAAGCTCCTCAGGACGAGGGCAAGGCTTTTGAAACAGGCTCTTGGTCAAAAACGCCTCAGCTTGCCGGATCACGCCCTAAATATCCTGGCCTTCGATTTCGAGCGTAAGCTTTTCGACGAGTTTTTGAATATCCGGCGCGAGCGGATAAATCTCGAGCGCCTTTTTGAAGATCTCAACGGCGCGTTTGTTTAGACCGGCCCCTTGCAAGATCATGCCCATGCCCGCGAGCGCGCCAAAATGGCGGGGTTCCAGTCTGATGACTCGATCAACGTCGGCCATCGCGCCATCCGCGTCGCCAGCGAGAAATCTTGTTGTCGCGCGGTGATTCCACGCTTCGGCCCAATCCGGCTCCAACGCGACAAGCTTGTCGAAAAGCGAAAGCGCCAGCGGATATTGTCGCGCCTGCACGGAAACTGTTGCCCGTTGCATGAGCAGATTTGCGGTGTCCGAATCCGATTGGAGCCAGACGCGCGCGATGGATTCGGCGATCTGTTGCGCGTCCCCGAGGTCGCCGGCGCTGCGCAGGCGCACAAACAGTGCATCGAGCGTTTGCTTGCGCACAGCCTCCGGCGCGGGCTTCGGCGCCAAGGCTTGCTTTAGCTGCTTGGCCTCGGTAAGCCCGGATTTTGGCGCCGCCGCTTGTGCCTGCGCCGGCAGGCCGGGAGGTGTCAGCGGGCCACGCGGAACACCCTGGTCGTCCGCGTCGGCTTGGGCCAGGGAAAAATCGCCCGATACCATCGCGGCAACCAAGCTTGCAACATAGAGGAGATATGGACGCATAAGCTTCAACCTGGAAAAGCCGGGAGGCGCGTGCCGCGACCGGCATCAGCCCTGCCGCACCTTATAACGTTTTTGTGTCCTGTTGATGATGTATACTCTGCCCTTGCGCCGCACCAGCTGGTTGGCGCGGTGGCGCGCGCGCAGGGATTTCAACGAGTTGCGGACTTTCATCGGAGGTTCCCAAAAAACAACCGGCCCTCGGAGCCGGTTGGAAACGACGTTGCGACCTATGCCCTATCCGCGGCCCGCGATCAACCCTAAAAACAAATGTCCGGAACGCGGACAATGAATTTTGCAAATGGCTCGCATTTATCCGGCTCCTTCCCCTTGCAAGGATCATGCTTTAGGGAGACGGAGAGACGGGACCGCGCTCCATTCGCTTGTTGCCGCCGGCCGGCCGCAAGCCAATCACGGTAACGGCGAGGTCATCTTCGATCAAGGGAAGCGAGAAGATGGCGATTCTTTGCCGTCTTAGGCATCCCGCCGATCATGTCGCCGGTTGACGCTGTGCGAGCGGGTATCGTGCAAGAAAGTCGAGCCTCGAAATGAATTGGCCATATCTGTGACGCGCGGGGATGTCGCCCGCATCCTCCTATTGATTGTCATCCTCGGCGGCTTGCTTTTCGTCTGGGGAATATATTCAGATCTAGTCCGAAAGACGAATTACGGCTTTGGCCCAGAGTGGGATTGCAGCAGTCCGACTGGCGGTAACGGCAACCCTGTCTGCATAAAGCGTCCGATAAAGTCGGACAAGTCAAATTAGGGTGCTACCAAAGGCGAAGCAGTCTTGACGTCGATGAAACGAGCGATTATTGCCGCCGCGATGGCGATCTCCGTGTTGGGCGGTTCAGCTGCTCCGGTGCGCGCGGATTTTCGTCTCTGCAACAATTCCGCCAGCCGGGTGAGTGTTTCTCTCGCCTATACCGATGGCGAGAAATGGATCAGCGAGGGCTGGTGGAATGTAAAACCAAGCGTTTGCGAGACATTGGTGCGGGGGGCGCTCGCAGCCGAGTACTACTATGTCTATGCGATCGACGAACATGGCGGCGAATGGAAGGGCAAGGCTTTCATGTGCACCCGCGACCATGAATTCGTTATCCTTGGGCGGGAAGATTGCTTTGTGCGCGGCTTCGACAGAACTGGCTTTTTTGAAGTTGATACGGGCAAGGAAGCCAAGAACTGGACCGTTCAACTGACCGATTCGACGCAAGGCCCGCCAAATCCCTAATCATCTAACTTGACGAGGCTGAAATGCGACGGCTGCGCCGGTGCAAGATTATTGCGACTCTCGGACCGGCGTCCGCAAATCCAGCAACGATATCGGCGTTATTTCATGCCGGCGCCGATCTCTTTCGCATTAATATGAGCCATACCACGCATGATCAGATGCGCGGGCAGGCCGGAATGATCAGGACGCTCCAAGAAGAATGCGGACGCCCGATTGGCATTCTTCTCGATCTCCAAGGTCCCAAACCGCGAATCGGCACCTTCAAGGACCGGGCAGTCCAACTCGTCAAGGACGCCAATTTCGTTTTCGACTTGGATCCCGCGCCTGGGGGTCAAAACCGGGTGGGACTTCCGCATCCCGAAATTTTGCGCTCCTTGAAGCCAGGCCATACCATCCTCATCGCCGATGGCAAGGTGCGGCTTCATGTCGTCGAGGCCAGCGCCGCGCGTGCCGTCGCCATCGTCGATGTCGCGGGAGAGATATCGAACCGCAAGGGCGTTAGTCTGCCGGACACCGAAATCCCCGTTTCGGCGATCACCGGAAAGGACCGGGCCGACCTCGAGGCCGGGCTCGCCGCGGGCATAGATTGGGTCGCTGTTTCCTTCGTGCGGCGGCCGGAAGATGTCGCCGAGGTCAAGAAGCTGACCTTGGGCCGCGCGCTGGTGATGGCGAAGCTGGAAAAACCGCAGGCCATCTCGCGCCTCGACGAGATCGTGGAGATTTCCGACGCATTAATGGTCGCGCGCGGCGACCTCGGAGTCGAGATGCCGCTCGAGAAAGTTCCTGGTTTGCAAAAGCGGATTAATCGCATGGCGCGCCTGTCCGGCAAGCCTGTCGTTGTCGCGACGCAGATGCTCGAATCGATGATCAGCGCGCCCGTGCCGACACGCGCGGAAGTTTCGGATGTCGCGACCGCGGTCTTCGAGGGCGCCGATGCCGTCATGCTTTCCGCCGAAAGCGCGGCTGGTACATATCCCGTGGAAGCCGTCGCGACCATGAACAGAATCGCGGAGGAGGTCGAGCGCGATGCTTATTATCGCAGTATTATCAATGCGCAGCGCGCTCCTCCCGAAGCGACGAATGCCGATGCGATCGCGATTGCCGTCGCCGCGCGAAATTTCGCCGAAACGCTCGACCTGAAGGCAATTGTCGCCTGGACGTCTTCCGGCGCGACCGCGTTTCGCATCGCCCGGGAACGGCCCGAGGCGCCGATTCTCGCCCTCACGCCAAACCGGGAGACGGCCTGCCGTCTCGCCCTCGTTTGGGGCGTCCATGCGGTCGTCACCAAAGACGCGCATGACGTCGACGACATGGTGAAGCGCGCCTGCAAGTTGGCCGGACGCGAAGGCTTTGCAAAGGCGCAAGATCGCATCATTATCGTTGCGGGCGTTCCGTTTGGCACGCCCGGTGCGACCAACATGATCCGGATCGCCGTGCTCGACGCCGATTCGATGTAGCGGGCGAGCCATTCCGCAACGCCACTGGGCATGCGAATTGTCCGATTCGGAGTAACCGGACGTCCGGTGCAATTTCGAAATGGCGGCGGCGGCGCCTCTTGCAAGATGTTGACAAATATGTCACCATATCTCCAATGAGAAACACGAGGCTGATTTCATGGATCAAGGCGGCACGTAAGGAATTCGAAGAATTTCCGGAAGACGTGCGGAGCGACATGTTCGACGCGCTCACCATCGCGGCCGAGGGCGGCAAATCTGACAAGGCAAAGCCATTCAAGGGTGTTGACGGTGGCGTGTTCGAGTTTGCTTTCCGGTATCGCGGCGACGCTTTCCGCGCGCTCTATGCCATCAGGATCGACACGGACATTTGGGTGATCCATGTCTTTCAGAAGAAATCGAAGTCAGGGATAAAAACACCGCAAATGGAGGTCGATCTTGTCCGCGAAAGGCTCAAGCGATTGAAGGAGGCTTTGAATTGAAAACCGGCGAGATGGAACTTGTCCGCGGAAGCGGGAACGTCTACCGCGACTTTGGACGGCCCAACGCGGGGCTTGAACAGGCTCGCGCCATGATCGCGGCGAAGATCATCGCTATCCTTGATGAACGCAAGCTTTCGACGCGCGACGCCGAGAAACTGACGGGCGTTTCACATTCTGAATTCTCTCGCATCCGCAACGCCCAGCTTCGACGCTTCACGCTCGACCGGATGATTGCCGTGCTCGGCAAGCTCGACGAGGATGTTGAGGTCAACGTCACCTTTACACCTCGCCAGCATGGCGCACACGCGACGCCGCATGGATGATGACGAGCGAGATCCATTTCAGTCGCATATTCAGAGGCGGCCTGCCGGAGTGCCGATGGCCACACCTGTTTTCCGGAACGCATCCTCGATGTAAGTTCGCTGGAAACAAGGCTGTCACATGGGACGTCCATACCGCCGCCGCTTGGCCTCGTCCGTCACCGGCAATTGACGCCGGTACGACCGTCAATGACGGAATGTTTTTGCCCCGGAATTCCGCACCAAGAAAGCGCTTGAAAATCAATGCGCTACGTTTTGCGCAAAAATAAATCTATTTCTGCTCTAAACGCAATTGAAGATTAAACTCCTTATTGAGCAAATTCCGCAATTTTTCAAGAAGCTCCCAAGCCTCCTTGCTATCTTGCTGCGTTCTCTGAATCATCCCCTGAATCAAACTATTCAGCTCGGTCGCTTTTGGCGCGATCTTTATCATTCCAGCTTCGTTGAGATCGGTTGTTCCTCTGCTTCCGCTCATTTTGGCAGGCAGAGTGTCTGTAAGAGCCATGCGCTTTGTTCGATATAATTCGAACATGCCAAGAAGGCTGTCTTGAATGTCATCGAACGGCGCCATATCATTGAACAGTGTCATGTCCATCAGCATCAGGAACGTCAACTCCTCAGGCGTGAATTTCACCCTGTTAGGAAAATTCGCTAACGGCATAACTATTTGCCAAGGTTGGCCATCGAACTTTGCGACCTTGGCCAGAGCAGAAGCTTCATCCAAACTTCTATTGAGTATTTCAAGCGTAGACGCTATTCGGATCATTTTGTGAAATAAATTCAGTCCCAACGTTTTGCGCGCTTCAAACTTGTCTTTTTCCTTTTGCTGTCTTGATTCTGAAAATGACCTTCGTTGAAGTAAATATGAAACAATCGCGCTGATAATAGTACCAGCCAACAGGCTTACAATACTCCAGATCGTAATCTGATTTCCTGCATCACTCGGCATACAAACTCCCGTTAAAGACGTAACACTAGCGCGCGCCGCATAAGGATCAATTTGGAACCTGCTGCAGCGCTGTGATGGCGACACCCGCGACGCTTGGAACTTGCTTGAGGCTTCCTGCTCCGCCAGGTTCAGCCGCTATTCCCCGCTGATCGTCTTAATCTAAGTCCGGGGACTGTCCTAAACCTCAGGCCGCTGGCGCCTGGGCATATATTAGCCGCCGAGTATCGAAAAAGTTTTGCTTTCCGGATTGAGCTCCGCGCCTTTGTCCATAAGCCCCTGGGTTGGCGATGTCTGCCGGAGACACGGTCGCTGGCCACGCCTGTTGCCGGAACCCATCCCCGGTGTAAGTTTTGCTGACGAATCGAGGTTGTGGGATGCGAAATCTGATCAAGGCGAGACTTTTTGTCCATGTTCTGTTCGTGGGTCTTATTGGCGATATTGCACTTGACGGACCCAAAGGCGCGCTGCCAACATGAACCGACTCGTTCAATCGGTCCTGACGGAAGAGCCTATTTTTGGCTTCGAAGCGGACGAAGTGGACTTTGATGCGGTTCTTGGCCCTGTGTCTGACTACCCGATCTTTGACTATAGCATGAAGGATGTAAAACGTGCCGGTGAGGTGATCTCCGGGGCGCTCCCATGGACTGACGAAACGGAACCACAAATCAGGCGCGCTTTCCAGGTTGCAAACAACTGGCGTGATGCGCACGCATATCCGATGCGGAGCATTCGTCACCATCTGATCTACTATATAGGCGATTTAGAGCTTAACGGCATAACCGCCGCTCGGCTCAAAAGAATGCAAGCAATTCGCAAAAAGCTGCGACGGCCTGATTTCTCTATGTACCTGAACCAAGTTCAAGATCTTGGTGGATGCAGGGCAATCTTATCATCGATGGGTGAAGTACGCGCTTTGGTTGAAATTCTCCGCCATCGGTCCCGTCATGAATTAAGAAGCGAAGATGACTATATAGCCTCTCCCAAACCAGACGGGTATAGAAGCCACCATTTAATAATGGGGTTTCGTGGCAGTGGAAAAACGGTGATCCATAATGGGCGCCGGATTGAAATTCAAATTCGTACTCGTTTGCAACATTCTTGGGCGACCGCCGTTGAAGCAATAGGGCTGTTTCGCGGCGAAAACCTCAAGGGCAACCAGGGCAGTCCAGAATGGCTTCGATTTTTCAAGTTAATGTCGGCAGAATTTGCTGAAGCAGAGGGGTGCCCGGTTCACCCTGACATGCGGTCGCATAGTGCAAGAGTTCCTGAAATCACAAAACTCGATAAAGCTCTGAAAGCATCGGCTACTTTGGACGATCTCAGTCACGCCGTAAGGTGGACCGAGCGTAGCGTTTTGCCGAGGGAGAAGCCCACACATTTTATGATTAGATACGACAATTTGGCGAGAACTGTTGATATTCAGCCATATTTTGCACCGATTAACGCCGTTAACTCTTATGATATGGCCGAAGATATTTACAATAAAAGCGGTGAGTATGCCGAAAATATAGTTCTCGTAGAGGTCGATAAAATTGAGAACTTGAGAGAGGCATATCCGAATTATTTCGGGGATGTCCAGCTTCTTAAATCTCAACTCAAAAGAATCACCCGTGGCAAGCGCGTAGAAGAATATGTTGCGCTGCCGCAACAGGTCGCGCCGCTCCCTCCCCGGCAATTGCGGGGCGGCAAGTGGCAGTGGCCGCGCCCTTTTCCCAAACCAAAGGGCGCGGGCTAATTGTTGATCCGCGGTCGCACATCGTTATGCGCGACAAGCCGCCGCATGATCATCCGTGACATTTTGTCAAGGTGGTGATATGTGGCTAACCTATCCCCATAATTCACAGTCATGGCGCTTTAATAAGGGGGGCGAATCACCCCCAAAGCTCCGCTCGGGGAAGCGGAGCGCGAAGCGCGCGCGAGAAAAGTTCTCAAAGGAGGAACGCACGGCCGTTGCTAAAAAGGCGGCGGTACGGCGTTGTGGACGATGACGGCAAGGCTTGATTCAGTTTGTAAATTCATATGTGAGAGCGGAAATTGGCGCGTCACGAACTTACAGGCGCAAAAAATATTATATTTGGCTTACATGTATTATCTTGGAAATAAGGGGGAAAGGCTAACCGACGCTTTTTTTGAGGCGTGGGATTATGGTCCTGTCGAACCTTCGGTCTATCAGAAGGTGAGAATGTTCGGCTCCGATCCTATCCAGGATATTTTTTATCGAGCGCGGAATTTTAAAGTTGACGACCCAAGGCGTACTGCGTTGACGGAAGTATGCGATTTCCTTATTCCGTTGCGCCCCAGCGCTCTTATTGACATCACGCATTGGGAAAAGGGGGCGTGGGCAAAGAATTATGTCCCAGGAGTCAAAGGAATCAGGATCTCTGACACCGACATCGCAGCCGAATACGAATGTCGATCGGCCGCAAATTCACACCACGCAGATCATTTTTCGGCCATCTGATCACATTTCCACCACGGCGGAAACCTCAGCTGCGCTTGAGGCACAATACGAGAATCTCAACGCTGAACATAAGCAAGAAAGATTTTTCTGGATATTTGTTACTGTGGCGCTCGTCAATGTTTTAGTGGGCTCGTTTGCCCCTGGGTACGTTGAAACAATTTTTCTCATCTTTTCGATTATCGGCCTGATTGGATGCGCCAAGTGGCTCGGCGTCCCATGGGTCGTAACTTAGAAAGATGGCTTGATCAGGTAAGCCCAAGCAAAGAAACAGAATGAACGTTCCTATTTTCTGCCGTGATGCGGTGATTGCTGAGGCGGCACAATCTTTGTGAATTCGCGCTCAAACGCCTCTTCGCTTTCGTCGCAGCCGAGCTTACGAGCGGTTTCAACAAACCGCTCGTATTGTCGTTTGTCCTTCGTCTTCGGGGTTCGCTTTTGCTTTTCGCCTGCTTTTCCCATACGGCCTCTCAGTGATGAGCCGTTTGATAGGTAAGTCTCTTTCCGACGATACCCATAAGTGCGCGCTCAGTGCGCTCGACGTCATCTACGCCGAGCCGAACGCGGTTGCTATAGCGAAAATCGAATTCACTCAAATAGCGGTGCAAATGGCGCTCGCTACAATGCTGGTAAACGCCTTTCATGCCGCGCTTGAAAACGCTGTAGTAGCCTTCGACGGTGTTGGTGTGGACAACGCCGCGACCGTATTCATGCGCAGAATGGTCAACGCTTTCATGGCTTGCAAACTTGCGGCCGACTGCTTTGTAATGGCGCCCTTCGTCGGTCATCAGGTGCGATTCCTTGCGGATATTATCTCGCATGATACCCTCAACATCGGCGCGGCGGGGGCTATCAACATGGAAGCTGCGGGCCGAGCCGCCACGCTCAACAAGGGTCAATACGACATTCTTGTGAGCGGATCCGCTTTTCTGTTTTGGAACGCCTTCAATGCGGCCGATGAAAGTTTCGTCAACTTCCACAATTCCGCCTTCGCCTCCCATAGGCGAAACGCCGACGGTCCGCATAGCCTCGCGAATGCGATGCGCCATGAACCATGCAGTCTTGAGAGTTACGCCAAGGGTCCGGTGAAGCTGGTTGCTTGAAATGCCCTTTTTCGAAGAGGACAACAAATACATGGCTTGCAGCCAGAGCCGCATCGGAACATGGCTATCCTCAAAAACGGTTCCGACCTTGACGCTGAATTGCTGACGGCATTGGTAGCACTTATAGACACCAATACGGGTGCTTTTGCCGCCCATTTTTGAAATGCGCTCAACACCGCCGCAATGCGGGCATACCGGACCTTCTGGCCATATACGAGCTTCAACCCAAGCGTAGGCGGCGGCTTCGTCTTGCAGGACTTTGGCTTCGAGAATTGATTTTGACATGACACCATTCCTTATTGTGAATCAACGCTATCACAGATTTATGGGTCCGTCAAGTGCAATATCGCCGTCTTATCGGTACGGTCGCGGCAACACCAGTTAATGCGATGTCATCGGAGCAAATGCAGTTCCTCGGTCGCCCCCCGCGACAGCCAGTCGAGATATTTGGAAACGCTTGGTTCATTTTTGCTGATGGCATAATCGACGCGGATGCGCCAGCCAGATTGAAACGGTTCATCCAAGAAAACCACGTTCCTAGGAAATCTATAATTGTGCTGAACTCTCCGGGCGGGAGCCTGATAGGCGGCATCAAACTCGGCCGTGCCATTAGGGATGCTGGCTTGCTAACAGAGGTTGGCCGCAACACCAGCGAGACTGAAAAAATGTTCGTAACAGGAGAGTGCTACAGCGCTTGCACACTGGCTTTTCTGGGGGGCGAGTTCCGATCGATCGAGAAAGATTCGACATATGGCGTCCATCGGTTCTTTTTCACGACAAAGGGCGACCAAGATACCGATGCTGCGCAAATCCTTTCAGCTTCCATCGTCCAATACATCCGAGACATGGATGTCGATCCGGAACTGTTCAACGAAATGACTGCGGCAGGAAATAAAGAGATCATCATAATACCCCATGACGAACTCGCCCGGCTTAACGTCATAAACAATGGTCAGAAAAAGACTCGTTGGACGATCGAAAGTGCTGAGTTCGGGATTTACCTAAAAGGTGAGCGGGAAACATATCATGGAATAAACAAGTTCATACTGGAATGCATGCCAAACCACTCCATAGCTCTGCTTACCATTTTTGATCCTGAAGGCCATGCGGATGAAATTATGCAGATGAAGTCAATGTCGCTCTTCATAAACGATGAAACAATTTCAATTGCCGAGCGTCGTCTAAGCGGCCCAGAGCTACACAATGGTTGGATCAATGCCGTATTTTTACTGGATGACGGTCTTCTAACTATCATACAGCGTGCCAAAACGGTCGGTGTGGCATTCCAATTCCTCGATGGCGCGCCGATATTTCTGGGATTTCAGGGCATGGATTTTGGAGACGGTGCCAAGAAGCTGCCGGGCTTTCTGCGTGCCTGCCATGGCTGATTGAACATTATGTAGGTTGAACGTCCCCGCCTTTTTGTTCGCCCTACTCCTAAGAAGAAGGCCGCACCCACTGCGCGCCAAGATGCGAACAAAACCCTCAGGCATCTCAGGTGCCGCTCGCGCCTGGACTTATATTAACCGCTGCCACACAGGATTTGCCAGCAAATAGAGTACCTTGATGGTGTCTCCGACCGAGCCATCTACGCTCACCGATTATCAAGGGCGGGGCTGACGGCGAGGGCACGCCGCACCGCCTCCGGATCGCCGGCAATCGCTTTAAGGTAGGCGCGGGCCGGTTGATCCGGCTCGGTGCGCCCTTGCTCCCAGTCCCGAAGAGTGCCAAGCGGGATGTGATAGCGCCCGGCAAATTCCTCCTGCGTCAGCCCGAGCGCGCGGCGCAACGTTTTTATACGTGGCACGCGTCTTGCTCGCCGCAGCTCGTCGGCCGTCATCGGCCGCGCATCGGGATCGGCACCCGCCGCCGCCTCAATCTCCGCCTCCGTCATCGGCCGCATAGACGTTTCCGGAAACGGCCGCTCGGTGCCGCCGGTGAGCACCTCGACAACCGTGCCATCAGACCGAATTTTCGCGGTAATAGTCGTCTTGCTCATGTTTTTCCGCCCGCCGGGCCGAGATCAGCCGTATGTGTTCACCGCGCTCGGTATAGGTCACATGCAAGATCACGCCTTCGCACATGCCGAGCAAATTGATGCGTTCTTCGCCATAGTTTTCGCGGTCATCGATCCGCTCCACTCCGAAGGGATCGCGGAAAGCCTTGACCGCCTGGTGGAAGGCAACGCCATGCGCACGCCAATTGTCGGCGGCCTTGTCGTCATCCCATTCGAATGCATCTTCATTCATTATGTACTGGTTATCAGTAGTTTTTGTCAAGTATTCGATGATCGAAGAATGAACTTTAATCAACCGCCGAACAGCTGCTCGAAAAAGTTTTGCTGCCGGGATTGAGCCCCCCGCTTTTGTCCAAAAACCCCTGGGTTCGGAATATCCGCCGGAGGCACGGGCGCGCCGCTCGTGGCGCCGCCATAAATGGGAACCGGGGGCGCTTGCGCCGCTTCGTTGCTGCGCGCCGGAAATTCTCCAGGCAGCGACGGCCAGTCGGTGTTATCCGCCATAGGCACGGTTGCATCCGGTGGGGCCCCGCCTTGCCAGAGTCCGCCGGGGAGCGGCTGCGGCGGCACGCCTTGATGCGCGGCCCGCATAAAACACGACCAGATTTCTACGGGAAGATTGCCGCCGGACGCTTTTTTGGTCGGCGAACTATCGTCGTTGCCGAGCCAGACACCGGCGACGAGATGGCTGGTGTAGCCGATGAACCACGCATCGCGCCAATCTTGGCTCGTGCCGGTCTTGCCAGCCGCCTGCCAGCCCGGCACCGAAGCCTTGCGCGCTGTGCCCGTAAAGAGGGTTTCCTGCATCATCGTAGTCATCATCGCCACATGATTTGGATCGATGACCCGGCCATTGCTGGCGCCCTTGCGCTGATAGAGGAGTTTTCGGGAGGCGGTTTTGACTTTCGCGATGATCTGCGGCTGCACGCCGATGCCGCCGTTGGCAAAGGGCACGTAGGCCGTCACGATTTCGAGCGGGGTAACCTCGGACGTGCCGAGCGCGATCGACGGGTTGGCGGAAAGATCGGATGCGATCCCAAGACGATGCGCGACCCTGACGATTGCCTTCGGGCCAACCTCCAAGCCGAGGCGTACCGCAACGGTGTTCAAGGACAGCGCCAACGCCTTAGTGAGCGTGACCGGACCGAAATAATCGCGCGAGTAATTTTCCGGCTGCCAGCCCTTCACATTGATGGACGCGTCTTCGCGCACCGAATCCGGGGTCAGGCCGGCTTCGAGCGCGGCGAGATAAACGAAAGGCTTGAAAGCCGAGCCAGGCTGCCGCTTCGCCGAGACCGCGCGATCAAATTGGCTGTCGGCGTAATCGCGGCCGCCCACCAACGCCTTGATCGCGCCATCGGGGGCGAGCGCCACGAGCGCTCCCTGGCCGACGTTAAAGGCCGCGCCTTTGCGGTCAAGCTCTTCGGTGAGCGCCTTTTCCGCCGCCGCCTGCAACGAGACGCTGAGCGTCGTCGAGACCGCGATATCTTCATTGATTGCGCCGATCGTATCGTCGAGCGTGTCCATCACGAAATCGGCGGCGTAATTGACCGAGCTCGCGTTTCGATCTCGCATGGCTTGCGCGGGATGAGCGAGGGCGAGCATGGCCATCGCGTCGGTTATGAAGCCTTCCTGAACCATCGCCGCGATGACTTGGCTCGCGCGCTCGCTGGCCCCGGCAGGATTGCGATTTGGCGCTAATCTCGCCGGCGCCTTCATTAACCCGGCGAGAACCGCCGCCTCCGGCAGCGTCACACTGCGGGCGCCGTGGCCAAAATATTTTTGCGCGGCCGCTTCGACGCCATAGGCGCCGGAGCCGAAATAAACGCGGTTCAAATACAATTCGAGAATCTGATTTTTCGAATATTTATGCTCGAGCCAGAGCGCGAGGATCGCCTCTTGGATTTTGCGCGAAACGGTCCGCTCCTGGGTCAGAAAGAGGTTTTTGGCGAGCTGCTGCGTCAGGGTCGAACCGCCCTGCACCATGCCGCCGCCCGTGATATTACGAGTCAGGGCGCGCAAAACTCCTTGGGGATCGATTCCCAAATGCGAATAAAAGCGGCGATCCTCGATGGCGACAAAGGCCTTTGGCAGATAGGGCGGCAGGTCCGCGATCCGGACCGCGGCGCCTCCGGTATCGCCGCGATTGGCGAGCAAAACGCCGTTTTCGTCGAGAATGGCAATGTTCGGCGGCCGTTTCGGCACGGCAATTGCGTCGATCGGCGGCAGTTTCGTTGCTTGATAGGCAATCACGCCGGCGCCCGCCATGCCGGTCCAGACAGTTGCGATCATGCCCCAATAGAGCACAAGGGCGACAGGCGAGCGGCGTTTCCTGGTCACCCGCGATCGTCCGGCACGGCGCGGCACTTTGCGTCAATCCTTGCTTTGTTTCCGGGAGGTTGGTTTCCGGTAGGCTGGCCGAAGACCGGCTCGCGGCGCTCCGCCGTCTTGCGCTTGTCATGGCAAGTGCGCCGCCGTTCGCCCAAATTCATCGGCACCGTGTTCCAGGCCAATCCAATCCAGGCCAGAATGGCATTTTTTTATTTTAAATCCGGGCGGATTAAGGGCAGGTAAAGGTCTGGCCGCGCGCCGCAAGGTCCTGCGTGGCCGTGCAAAAGCGCCGGTGGATTCATCGCGGCGGCTTGCGATTTGGCGAAAGCCGCGCCAAAGTCCGTCCCCGTCCCCGGCGCAGGCAAGGGGCGGGCGTGATGGATCGAACAAAAATCCCGATTGGACCGCCCCCATGAAAGTTACTCTCGAACGAGCGGCTTTGTTGAAGTCTCTTGGCCACGTGCATCGCGTCGTGGAGCGCCGCAACACGATTCCCATTCTGTCGAATGTCCTATTGCGCGCCGAAGGCCAAGCCCTGCTCCTGAAGGCGACCGATCTCGATCTTGAAGTCACCGAGCGCTTGGCGGCGGACGCGGGGGCCGCAGGTGCGACCACGGTTCCCGCTCATATCCTCTATGAGATCGTCCGCAAGCTGCCAGACGGAGCACAAGTGTCGCTCGAATCGAATGGCGAGTCCGGCCAGTTGCAGTTACGCTCCGGGCGTTCGCGGTTCAACCTTCAGTCCTTGCCGGACAGCGATTTTCCTGACCTCGCCACGGGCGAACCCGGTCACGCTTTCAACCTCGCCGCCGGCGACCTCAAGCGGCTGATCGACAAAACCCAGTTCGCGATTTCCAATGAAGAGACGCGCTATTACCTCAATGGCATTTTTTTGCATACGACCGATGTCGAAGGCCATATGATGTTGCGTGCCGTCGCGACCGACGGGCACAGGCTCGCTCGGGTCGAAATTCCCGCCCCCGATGGCGCGATTGGCATGCCGGGCGTCATCGTGCCGCGCAAGGCCGTGTCCGAGGTGCAAAAACTCATCGAGGATCCCGGAATGGACGTTCGCGTCGAAATATCGGCGGCAAAGGCGCGCTTTATCTTCGGCGGTCCTTCGGCTAGCGCGGGGCAAGTGGTGCTGACCTCGAAATTGATCGACGGTACCTTTCCCGATTATGTTCGCGTCATCCCATCCGGCAACGACAAACGTCTGATCGTCGATCGCGCGCCGTTCGCGGCCGCGGTCGACCGGGTTTCGACGATTTCGTCGGAGCGCGGCCGCGCCGTCAAGCTCGCCGTGGCGGATGCCAAACTTACTCTTTCCGTCACCAATCCGGATTCCGGCTCGGCGACCGAGGAGCTCGATGTCGATTATGACTCCTCGCCGATCGATATCGGCTTCAACGCCCGCTACCTCCTCGACATTACCGAGCAGCTCGACGGCGACACCGTGCTGTTTAAACTTGCCGACCCCGGTTCGCCCACTCTTGTGCAAGACCGCGATGGCGCAGCCGCTCTTTATGTGTTGATGCCGATGCGCGTCTGAGTAGGGTGTGAGACCGCCGCGCATGAACGCCCCCAAGAGCGCGATGGCAATTCCCGTGGCGCCCTCGATCAACCAGGACAGAGCACGTGGCTAGAGACCTTTACGCGATTCTCGGAGTCGCCCACGACGCCGATTTTGACACCATCCGCGCAGCCTACAGGAACGCAGCGAAGACAGCCCACCCCGACCTCGGAGGGACCGCCGGGGAGTTCGAGGCATTAAAAGAAGCCTACGACTGCCTCTCAGACGAGGCACGTCGAGCAAACTACGACCGGACGGGCTACTACACACGAGGGAAAGCGGCCGACACCCTTGACGCAGAAGCCCTTGAAAAACTCAGGAGCATGATCGTCAAAATCGTCAACCTTCTTGCTAAAAGGGAAGAAAACAAGGCCGACCACCTGTCCGAAGCCGACCAGCTTTCCATGCTTGTTGACGGCACCCTTATCGAAGCCCTTGAATGGCAAATCAGCAAATGGATCGGGGAGGACCGAGACCGCCTAAAGGACTACAAAAAAGAAGCGGCAAAATACATCAGCCTTGCGGAGCTTTTTGAAGGGAACAGTGGAAAGCCGAACAGGATCTCGCCACTCATCCAAATCACTGCCAAATATTACCAGAACCACGCCGACGCCGTTGCACATGAAATAAAAGTGAAAGAACGCGCCCTTGAAATCTTGCGCGACCATCACGTCAAAACCCCAAAGACACTCAAGGCAGCGCAATAAAAAGAATGGCGGTGGCGAAACACGACCCCAGAGCCTTGGCTATTGGCGCAACGCTGACCAAGCTCGACATTGCCCGCCATCAGCTTGGCACCGCGCTCGACCTTTTCATCCGCGACCGTGACGCGGTTTCAGTTCAATGTTTAGCGTGTGGAGGCGCCGAGCTCATAGAAGGCATCGCCACGCACCAGGGTGTGGAACCGCTTTCAACCCATATGCTACAGACATATCCCCATATGGATATGAATCAGCTACGAAAATTACAGCGCCAGTACTGGAACGCTTTTAAGCACATGACGATGAAAAACGGTGAAGTGCGCGATGACACGGACACGCTCGCCTCTTTTAGTGACACCAAAAACGACGCTGCGCTTTTTGTCGGATGGTGGGATTACTGTGCGGTCACTAAAAAGTTGCCTCTGCCCGCTCAGGTTTTTCAAGTGTGGTGGTATGCCTTAAATGAGCGGCGGCTTACTTTAGGCGCTGATTTAACGTCTATCCGCCAAACTTTCCCAAATATCCTGACTGCCGAACGCGCCGAGCAAAAACGTAGGCTCCGCCGCGCCGTCGAAAGATACCGTCACGAACGAGGCGTTCTCAGCGACCCTCGCACAGAAGACAGCCCTCTCTGCTTTCCCGCAACCTAATGCAAGAATCTTTCGCCGTCGCATTGGATCGACCAAATCTGGTGGGCAGACTTTAACGATACTCCTGCGCGCGAAGCCCATGCAGCAAAGCGGTTGACGCTCGCGCCGGGAACGGGCACATGGCGGCATGAGTGCTGGCCTTCTGGCCGAAAGCTCCAGCATTGGAGCACCAAGTCGTATGCCCAAAATCAATGGAAATGAGATTACGCCCGGCGCCGTCATTAGTCACGATAACGGCCTGTGGGTTGCCGTAAAATCCAATGCGGTAAAACCCGGCAAGGGCGGTGCGTTCAATCAGGTGGAACTGAAAAACCTCTACGACGCGCGCAAACTTAATGAACGTTTCCGCGCCGACAAGACGATCGAACTCGAACTCGAGGATTTCAATTTTCTTTATGCACGGAGCGACACGCTCATCTTTATGGATCTCGAACCTATGGACAAATCGAGCTTGCCACGGATTGGATTGGAGAGCGGGCTGCTTTCCTTCAAGACGGCAGGAACGTCACTTTACAAATGCACGGCCGCCGCCCGGTCAGCATCGGGCTTCCGCCCCATGTTACCTTGAAGATCGTGGAAGCCGATCCCGCCATGCGCGGCCAAACCGCCGCCTCTTCCTGCAAGCCGGCGGTGCTCGAAAACGGTCTGCGCGCACTCGTGCGATATGCGGCGAACGGATTAGACGGGCAGGTCACGGCGATACCATGATCAGATCCGCGCTCATGAACGTGATGACCGCCGCCGCCCTCAAGGCGGGGCGCGGCTTGAAGCGCGACTTCGGCGAGGTGGAAAACCTGCAAGTCTCGGTGAAGGGACCAGGGGATTTCGTGTCCGCCGCGGATCGCAAGGCCGAAAAAATTCTCCATGAGGAATTGGCAAGGGCGCGGCCGGGCTACGGCTTCATGATGGAGGAAAGCGGCCGGATCGACGGCCCCGACAAAAGCCATTCCTGGTTCATCGACCCGCTCGACGGGACGACCAATTTCCTGCATGGTTTGCCGGTCTTCGCGATCTCGATCGCGCTCGCGCACGATGGCCAGATCGTCGCGGGGCTCGTCCATAATCCGGCGACCGGCGACATGTTTATCGCCCAGAAAGGGCAAGGCGCCTACCAAAACAACCGGCGGCTGCGCGTGGCCGCGCGGCGCGACATGGCCGAGACATTGATAGGCTGCGGCATTCCGCATCTCGGCAAGGCCAACGAACATCCGCGCTTCGTGGCCGATTTCGCCGCGGTCATGGCGAAGGCCGGCAATCTTCGCCGCCTCGGCGCCGCCGCCCTCGATCTTTGCTTCGTTGCTTCGGGATGTTACGACGGCTTTTGGGAGCGTAATTTGCAGGCCTGGGATATCGCCGCTGGAATTATCATAGTGAAGGAGGCGGGAGGCTTCGTAACCGACGCGGACGGCGGCGCCGAGATGCTGGCCAAAGGGTCCGTTTGCGCCGGCAATGAGGCTATCCATCGCGATTTGTTGAACATGATCCGCACTTAACCATGGGCATGAAAAGGACCCCGATTGTGGGACCAGTAGCCTGCAGCATGTCCCGAGCAGTTGATCGGCTTTTTTGATCAGAGCATGCTCCAACTCCTTGAATTTGAGCGATTCCTTTTCGATCAATTGATTCCACGTGATCGGGAAGCGCTCTCGTTCGATGCGATTTGACAAACAAGCTTGCCACCCGCGCTTCAACTGCGTATCGGATGGGCGCGCTTTTGAGCTAAACCCGCCGGCCGGGGATAGAGCGGAGTCTTCGTGTTTCTAACCCACATTCAACCGCTCGTCGCTCAGCACGGCTATTGGTTCGTCTTCCTCATCGTCATGCTGGAGAGCGCCGGCGTTCCTCTGCCTGGAGAAACCGTTCTGGTTCTGGCCTCTATTTATGCCGGAGCCACCGGCGAGCTTGACCTGTCCCTTGTCATCGCTTGCGCGGCGGCAGGCGCGATCACAGGCGACAATATCGGTTTCTGGGTCGGCCGGACATGGGGCGCGAAATTCCTTCTGCGCTACGGCAAATTTATTCACCTCCCGGAAGAAAGGCTCATACTCGGGCAATATCTCTTCGAAAAGCACGGCGGGAAAATTGTTTTTTTCGGACGTTTTTTTGCCTTCCTGCGCGTTCTCGCGGCACTGCTCGCGGGAGCGAACAAATATCGATGGCCGCCATTTTTGTTCTTCAACGCGGCCGGAGGCATCGTTTGGGCGCTTGTGTTCGGAATAGGCGCCTTTGTGTTTGGCGATTCGATTCATCGCGTCAGCGGCCCGCTTGGGGTC